>NZ_JBFTZQ010000004.1:0-214370 GCF_056406715.1 Arthrobacter sp. P1_B11 | reverse complement strand
GCCGGGTGCATTCGGAGCCGCCGATCAGGAACGTGGCCTCCTTGTCTTCCCAGCACTCGAAGATGTTGGGGCAGCCGGCCTCCTCACAGACGGTGTGGAGGCCCTCTTTCTTGACGAGGTTCTTGAGCTGGACGAACTCCGGGCCCATCTGGACCTTGGCCTTGATCCACTCCGGCTTGCGCTCCACCGGGGTGGCCGCATTACGCTGCTCAATGCGCAGCATCTTCCGGCCTTCTGGTGCCAGTGTCACAGTAGAACTCCTTCGGGGGTTGCAACTAGGGCGTCTTCATTCTTGCGCAGCTCTTCGATGATCCGCGAAACGAGATCAGCCGGTGCCACGTCGCGGCCGGTCTCCTGGGCAATGGTGGTCACGCCGGCATCGGTGATTCCGCAGGCGATGATCTGGCCGTAAGGGGCGAGGTCGTTGTTGCAGTTGATGGCGAAGCCGTGCATGGTTACGCCCTGGCTGACCCTGATGCCGATCGCCGCGATCTTCCGGGCGGGGCCCTTGTGGTCTTCGTCGATCCACACGCCGGCGCGGCCCCTGATGCGGACGGCCGTAATTCCGAAGTCGGCCAGGACGGCGATGATCACTGCCTCGAGACGCTCGACGTAGTCGCGGATCCCGGCTTTGTTTTTCAGCTTGATGATGGGGTAACCCACCAGCTGGCCGGGTCCGTGCCACGTCAGCTTGCCACCGCGGTCCACGGCTACAACGGGCGTGCCGTCGAAGGGACGCTCGTGGTCCTCGGTGAGCTTGCCGGCGGTGTAGACGGCGGAGTGTTCGAGCAGGAGAACTGTGCTGGGGGCCATGCCGGCCAGGACGTTCTCGTGGATTTCGCGCTGGAGGTCCCAGGCACGCGTGTAATCCACGAGATCCGGGGCAAGACCCAGCTGTGTGAACTCAAGAGTCATGGCATCCAGCTTAGACCCCGGCCGGCGTCCTGCCCGATTGTGTGCCCAAGCTCTCACCCGGCCCGCGGGTCATGTGCCGGCCCCCGCCCCCTGTGGATAACTTCTGCAGGATGTGTCGATTTCCGGTACTCCTTAAGCCATGGACGATGTGAGGCAGGACGCCGACCATTCCGCAGGGCGCGAGCCGAAGGTTCCGGGCTACCAGGTCTGCCGTTGGTTGGGCAGCGGGGCGAGCGCCGCCGTGTGGCTGGTGACGGAAGAGGCTACCGGGCGGAAGCTGGCCCTGAAGTGTTTCGGCGCGGCGTCCGGGAACCACGCCGCGGGGACTGCCGAAGAGGATGTACGCCGGGAGATTCTGATCATGTCCGTCCTTGACCACGGGCATCTGGTCAAGGCGCACGACGTCGTGAGGTTGGGCGAGGCCGCCGAAAGCCCGTTGGGGATCGTGATGGACTACGCACCAGGCGGTTCACTGGGCCAGCTCATCGCCGCCCGGGGCAAGCTGGGCGTGGGGGAGACCGTGACTGTGCTGACGCCCATTGCGCAGGTCCTCGGATACCTCCACGGCAAGGGATTCACCCACTCGGATGTGTCACCGGGAAACGTTCTCTTTTCCGGACACGGAAAGCCTCTGCTCGCTGACCTCGGGGTGGCGCGAATGGTCGGCGATCCCGGCGCCGTTCCCGGCCTCGGGACTGAAGGGTTCAGGGATCCTTCGCCGGTGGACGCCGTACGGGCAGGACTGCAGCCCGGACGCGACGTCTATGCCGCGGCTGCGCTTGGCTGGTACTGCCTCACCGGAGCCCCGCCCCGGCCCACGGCAGACAGGCCACCCCTTTCGCTGTTGGTTCCGGACGTGCCCCGCGAACTTGCCGCCGCCCTGGAGGCAGGCCTGAGTGATGACCGGCGGCGACGGCCGGATGCAGCGGAGCTTGCCACCGCCATCTACCGGAGCGCCGCCGCAGTTCCCGTCGACCTATCTCGCTCTGCGCATCCGACCGTCCTGCCGGAGCTGCTGACACGCAGGCCGGAGCCGCCGTCGTGCGGCAGGCGGCGCGAGCGGATCCGTGCCTGGGGCAGGCGGCTGTCCACGTCCCCGCCCGTCACGGCGTTTCGGCAGCGCAGGACCTCCTACGACCAGGCCTTGCCCGGCCAGACGCTGCCGGACCAGCCGAGGCTGCACTCGCGGCGGGCCGCGACGGCAGCCGCGCCTCGACGTCGTCGTACTGCCGCATGGACCGGGCTTTTCACAGTTCCCGTTCTTGCAAGCGCGTGGCTGCTGCTCGGTGCGCCGGGGACGCCGCTCTGGAACCAGCCTCCGGGCATCGCAGCCACGCTGCCGTCCCTGGTCCGTGGCTTTCCGGGGCCCGGAACCGTTCCGGTTCCGGCGCCGAGGGGGCCGCAGCCGGCAACGGTACTGGATTCCGCGAGGGTTCCGGACGCTGTCCGGAACCAGCTCCGGGCGGGAAATCCCGCCGAGGCTGTCAAAGGGCTGGCCTGGCTGCGCTCGAAGGCCCTGAGTGAGGGCAGGCTGGAATTGCTCGGCGAGGTTAACGCCGGGAACTCCCCGGCCGCGGCCGCGGACCGCAGGATCAGCGCCCGGTTGCAGGACTCCGGGAACATCCTGGCCGGCTTCACCACAAGCCTCACGGCCATCCGGAACATGCCCGAAAGCACTGGGGCGCGGGCCGTGGTCGCCGTGACGGCTTCGACGTCCGGTTACAAGGAGAGATCTGCCGCCGGTGCCGTAGTCGCCACCGGCGCACCTCAGCCAGGCCGCGCTCTGCGGCTGGTCCTGGTTAGAGTGAACGGCAAGTGGCTGATTTCGGACATCCTTCCGGCCCCATGATCGCCCACGTGCCGTCAGGCGCCGCTGACCACCCATGCGGCGGCACGCCGAAGGCTTGGATGCTGCCATTCAAAGCCCGCTTCCTTCAGCAGGGCGGGTTCCACCCGCTGGCTCGCGAGCAGGAGTTCGTCGGCCAGCTTGCCCATGGCCAGCCGCAGCGCTGGCGCCGGAACGCGGAGCAGCGCGGGCCTGTGCAGGGCAGCGGCGAGCTCAGCAACCAGCGTGTTGACGTTGGCGGCTTCGGGGGCGGAGACGATGACGGGGCCGGAGAGCTGGGCCGTCAGGAGGAATCCAAAAGCAGCGGACAGGTCCGGCAACGTGATCCAGGGCCAGTACTGGCGGCCGTTGCCGAGCGGACCGCCAACGCCGAGCCGCAGCAGCGGCAGCAGCCTGCCCAGGGCCCCTCCGGATCTGCTCAGCACCACCGCAGTCCGCGGGGTTACCACCCGGACACCCGGCGGAGCTTCGTGGGCGGCTGCTTCCCACTCAACGCAGATCCGGGCCATGATGCCAGTCCCGGCGGGCGACCCCTCCCGGAGGGCGGCCGACCCGGCGTCGCCGTAGTAGCCGGCTCCGGACTGGCTGATGAAGGTCCTCGGCGGTGTGTCAAGATGCTTCATTGCTGTGGCGAGGGTCCGCGTGGGATCGAGGCGCGAGCGGAACAGCTCATCGATCCGTCGGCGCGTCCATGGCCTGTCGCCGATGCCGGCTCCGGACAGATTGATAACGGCGTCCGCGCCCTCAAGGCAGGCCGGGTCCAGCTGGCCGGCGGACGGATCCCAGCGGACTTCAGCCGGGGAAGCCGGCGTCCTCCTAACCAGCCGCGTGACGTCGTGTCCGTCCGAAACGAGACGGGTGGAAAGATCGGTTCCGATGAGCCCGGAGGCGCCGGCCATGACGATTCGCATGATCCATCTCACCATGTCCCGGCACGGTACGGCACCTCCCAGCCACCCCTGTTGACTTTGACTATGATCGAACGATGACCTCTTCGAGCTACTTCCGATTCCCGCATGTTCACGGCGATCTGGTCACATTTGTGGCCGAGGACGACGTCTGGATCGCGCCTGTCGGCGGCGGCCGCGCCTGGCGGGTTTCCTCCCTGCAACTCCCGGCCCGTAATCCGCGCTTCACGCCTGATGGCAAGAAGCTCGTCTGGACGGTCGTGCAGGGCACGGCGCCCGAGGTTGTCATCGCCGACGTCGACGGCGGCGGATACCGGCAACTGACCTACTTCGGGCACAGCACCACCAAGGTCAAAGGCTTCACTGCCGCGGGCGAAGTAGTGGTCACGAGCGCGTTCCGGCAGGCGGAGAGCCGCCACACGCACGCCTACCGCCTTTCCACCGAGGGTGGCTGGGCCGAGGAACTGCCCTTCGGTCCCGTCGAATCCGTGGCGTTCGGCCCCGAGGTCGGAGACGAGAAGCCCGTAGTCGTGGCCAGCGTCCTGTCCCGCGAACCGGCCTGGTGGAAGCGCTACCGCGGCGGCACTGCCGGCAAACTCTGGATTGACGCCGACGGCAACGGCGAGTTTGAACGGCTGCTCCCGGACCTTGACGGCAACCTGGCGGACCCCATGTGGGTGGACGGACGCATCGCCTTCCTCTCGGACCACGAGGGGTACGGGAACCTGTACTCAGTCCCGCCCAACGGCGGAGACCTCCGCCGCCACACGGACCACGAAGACTTCTACGTCCGCCACGCGTCCACTGACGGGAAGCGTGTCATCTTCGAGTCCGCCGGTGAGCTGTGGATTCTGCATGATCTTGCCTCCGACGCCGTCAGGCTTGAGATCTCGCTCGGCTCGGCCTCCCAGGGCCGCCGCCCGTCGCTGCTGAAGGTTTCCAAGCACCTCGGAGACGTCCGGCCGGACTGCACCGGATCGGCCAGCGCCGTGGAGGCGCACGGGACCATCCACTGGCTGCGGCACAAGGACGGGCCCTCCCGCGTTGTCGAAGGCACTCCGGGTGTCCGGGCAAGACTTCCGCGTCCCCTGACGGATGGCCGCATCGCCTATGTTGCGGACCACGACGGCACGGAGGCCCTGGTTATGGCGGAGATCGCCCCGCGGCTCGAAACCCCGGCTGCCCCGGCAGAGCCCGTCAAGGGACACCAGGAATCCGAGACTCCCGCGGCCCCCCAGCCCAGCCCTGCGCTGCCGAGCCCGGTCTCAGCGGCCGGCCTGGTGGGTCCGGGCGTCGACGTCGCCGTTTCCGACGACTCCCAGGCGGACGTCGCTCCCGCAGCGGGGATAGAGAAACAGCACGGCACGGTGGCGGGCGCGGGGGCTGTCTCGGCACCTGCCGGTTCGGCATCCAGGCGGATCGCCTTCCCGAAGCCGTCGCGCGCCAGCGCCCTGGAGACCAGCCCCGACGGCCGCTGGATCGCCGTCGGCACCGCCTTCGGCGACGTCTACGTGGCCGACACGCGGGACGGAACCATCACGTCGGTGACGAGCATCGGCGAAGGCAGCATCGAAGCCCTGTGCTGGTCGCCGGACTCCGCCTGGCTGGCCTGGTCGGAACCCGTCACGTCCCTCGGCTCCCGCAGCCGCCTGAGGCTGACCCGCGTCCACACGGTGGAGTCCGGGGCAGGGAAGCCAGGCGCCGGGGACCCCGACATCGTCGAGGTGACCGATGGTCGCTTCCGTGACCAGTCGCCGTCGTTCACGCCGGACGGCAAGTTCCTCGCGTTCCTCTCCAACCGCAGCTTCGATCCTGTCTACGACGGGCATTCCTTCGACCTCTCGTTCCCGAGCCCCATCAAGCCGTACCTTGTGGCCTTGGCAGCGGAAACGGCGTCGCCCTTCGGCCCCAACGTGGATCTCTCCGTCGAGACGGAGACGGCGGCAGACCGGGACGCCGACGCCGGACAGCCCGGTAGGCCTGCGCCGGTCCGTGTCGACGCCGAGGGGCTCGCGCACCGGGTCATCAGCGTTCCGGTCCCGCAGGGCAACTATTCCTCGCTGGCCGCGGTCGACGGCGCGCTGCTGTGGCTGGACAGCCCCCTCGCCGGGGTGACCGGCGACGGCAAAGCCAGCTTGGAGGACAAGAACACTGCGCCAACACTGGTCCGGTTTGATCTTGCCAAGCGCAAGGCCGCGACCATTGTGGACGCGCTCGACAGCTACGTCGTGTCCGGTGACGGCAAGAAGGTTGTGCTCGTCCACGACAAACAGGTCCGGGTGGTGCCGTCCGACGCGAAGGCCGACGAGGAATCCGGCCAGCTGGTCAAGGTGGACCTCACACGCATCCGGGTGCTCATGGACCCGCTCAGCGTCTGGGGCCAGGCGTTCGATGAAGCCTGGCGGCTGCAGCGCGATTTCTTCTGGACCGAGGACATGGCCGGCCAGGACTGGGAGTCCATCCACAAGCGCTACCGGCCGCTGGTTGACCGGCTCGGTTCGCACGATGACCTCGTGGACCTGCTGTGGGAACTCCACGGCGAGCTCGGCACGTCCCATGCCTACGTCCGGCCGGCTGCGGCCACCGAGAACGGCAGTAATGGCCAGGGCCGCCTGGGCGCCGACCTGGCATTCACGGGGGAGGGCTGGGAGATCATCCGCATCCTCGCCGGCGAATCCTCCGACCCCCTCGCGACCTCACCGCTGGCCCGCCCCGGCGCCGCCGCCAAGGCCGGGGATGTCCTGCTCGCGGTCGACGGCGTGCCGCTCACCGAGGCCCTGACGCCCGCCATGCAGCTGGTTGGCGCTGCCGGCCGGGCGGTGGAACTGACCATCCGCAACGGTGCCGCCCACGGTCCGGCCGCGGGCGCCCAGCGCCGCATTGCGGTGGTCCCGATCAAGGATGAGGAGCGCCTCCGCTACCAGGACTGGGTGGCCGCTAACCGCCGCACCGTCCGGCAGGCCTCTGAAGGAAGCTTCGGCTACCTGCACGTTCCCGACATGATGGCCAACGGCTGGGCGCAGCTGCACCGTGACCTGGACACCGAAACCGCGCTGGACGGCCTGATCGTTGACGTTCGCCGCAACCGCGGCGGGCACACGTCCCAGCTGGTGGCCGAGCTGATCGGACGCAAGGTGACAGGCTGGAGCATGCCGCGCGGCGAGAAGCCCCGGACCTACCCGCACCACGCACCGCGCGGCCCGGTCATCATCCTCGCCGATGAGTTTGCCGGTTCCGACGGCGACATCATCACCCAGGTCTCGAAGCTTCGGGGAATCGGTCCCGTGATCGGGACCCGGACCTGGGGCGGCGTGGTGGGCATCGACAGCCGTTTCACGCTGGCGGACGGCACCGGGGTTACCCAGCCGCGCTACGCCACCTGGTTCGGCGGCGGCGTGGGCTGGAGCGTCGAAAACCACGGCGTTGCTCCGGACATCGAGGTGACGTTCCCGCCGCACGCCTATGCTGCGGGACGGGACCCGCAGCTGGAGTACGGCATCGGGGCGCTGAAGGAAATGGTTCAGGAGCTTCCCACGGACCGGCCGCCGGCCCGTGAAGGCTACCGCCGACTCCGGCCGGAGCCACTGCCTGCCCGCCGAAACACGGGCGGCTGACCCGGGCTGAGCCTGCGAACCGCTGACCCACAGTCCGGCCCGCGGCAGTCCTGCTCACGGAGAGCCCGGCTCACTGCGCAAAAAGGCCCTGTGCCCCGATGGATCTTCCAGTCCGGGTACAGGGCCTTTTCTGTGTGCCCCTGCTGCGCCGCAGCCGGGGCCAGAAATCAGGAAGCCGCGAGCGTTGCGTCCAGGGTGATGTCGATGCTGGCCAGAGCACCGGAGACAGGGCAGCCGACCTTGGCCTCCGCTGCGATCTTCTGGAACTCGTCTTCGGAGATGCCGGGGACCTTGGCGTTCAGGGTCAGGTGGCTGCCGGTGATGCCCGTGCCCGGCTTAAAGGTGACGTCCGCCTTCGTGTGGACCTCTTCGGGGGTGTGGCCGGCCTGGGCGAGCGCGTGGCTGAAAGCCATGGAGAAACAGGCGGAGTGTGCGGCGGCGATCAGCTCTTCAGGGCTGGTCTTGCCTTCCGAGGCCTCGGTGCGGGCCTTCCAGGTGACCTCATACGTGCCCAGCCCGGAGCTGTCGAGCGTTGTGTTGCCGGCACCCGTCATCAGGTCGCCGTTCCATACCGTGTGTGCGGTGCGTGTTGCTGCCATGTCCACTCCTTAGCTTGGGTTCAGTCAAGGATCCGGCTGACGCCCGATCCTTCCTGCCTAATCCTATGGATTCCCCGTGGTGGACGCACGGGTTGTCCGCTGTCAGAGGATTATGACCGGCCCCCGGAGTGCGCCAGGCAGCCCAACGCAAGAGACGACGACGGCGACGCACCCGCGAGGGGTGCGTCGCCGTCGTCGTTCATTCGATAAGCGGCTCAGTGCCAGATCGTGGCGATGGCAATGTTGATCAGCGCCAGGCCGCCGACACCGTGTGCCAGGCCGGTCGAGATGTCTTCGCCCCTCTTGACCTTGCGCGAGCCGATCACGGCCAGAACGGCAACGGCGAGCCCGATCGCGAACTTAATGCCGAGCTTGAAGTAGTTGGGATCTGAATCCGGCATGAGCGGCAGCAGTCCCATCATCGCAATACCCGTGAGCAGCTGAACGAACGCGCCGTCGCGCTGGCGCGGGTGGATGGTYGGCTGCCTCAGGGTGGCGATCCAGTAACCCACGATCATGGCGGCGCCAACGATGTGCAGGAACAGCAGGATGTCAAAAAGAATTCGCATGGCAACAGTCTAGCCAGATACTTCTACACTCCGTAGTACGAGCGGCCCGCGCGTCCGGCAGGACCCGGTGGTACGAAAAAAGCGGCGGCCACCCCGGGTGCCGGTGGTTATCCACCGACGCCCGGGTTGGCCGCCGCCCTCACAGCGTGCGGAGCCTAGAGTCCCAGGTCCGCTTCGAAGGCGCCCTCTTCGAGGCGGGCCTTGAGCGTCTGCACGAAGCGTCCTGCATCCGCGCCGTCAACCAGGCGGTGATCGTAGGTCAGGGCGAGGTACATCATGGACCGGACGGCGATCGAGTCGTCACCGTTCTCATCGGCCACCACCACGGGGCGCTTGACGATCGCGCCGATGCCGAGGATGCCCACCTGCGGCTGATTGATGATGGGGGTGTCGAACAGCGCACCGACGGAACCGAAGTTGGTGATGCTGAACGTGCCGCCGGAGAGCTCGTCCGGGCCGATCTTGCCGTTGCGGGTGCGGTCAGCGACGTCGGCGATCTTGCCGGCGAGGCCTGCAAGGTTCAGGTTGCCGGCATCGGAGATGACCGGCACCAGCAGGCCCTTGTCCGTGTCCACAGCGATCGCCAGGTGCTCGGCGTTGTGGTACGTGATTTCCTGCTTGTCCTCGTCGTACGCAGCGTTCAGCTTCGGGTGCTGCTTCAGTGCTTCGGCGACAGCTTTGGTGATGAAGGGCAGGAACGTCAGCTTGACGCCGTTCTGGGCCTGGAACGGGTTCTTAGCCTTCAGGCGCAGCTTGGCGATCTTGGTCATGTCCACTTCGTGGACCTGCGTGAGCTGGGTGGAGGTGTCGAGGGACTCGCGCATCCGGCGGGCAATGACCTGGCGGATGCGGGGGGCTTTCTGCACGGTACCGCGCAGGGAGGAAACCGCAGCCGAAGCCGGAGCAGCGGAAGCTGCTGCCGGAGCGGGCTTCGCCTCGGCCGCAGCCAGGACGTCCTGCTTGCGGATGCGGCCGCCAACTCCGGTGCCCGACAGGGAGGAGATGTCCACACCGCGCTGGTTGGCCAGCTTGCGGACCAGGGGAGTAACGTACCCCGACTCGGCGCCGGCAGCCGGTGCCTGTGCTGCGGGAGCCGGTGCAGCGGCGGGGGCCGCCGGTGCCGGAGCTTCTTCTTTGGCCTCGGCCGGAGCAGCCGGTGCTTCTGCCGGCTTCTCCGGGGCAGCAGCCGGCGCGGGGGCAGGAGCCTCGGCCGGCTTCTCGGGAGCCGCGGCAGGTGCCGGCGCGGCAGCGCCGGAGCCGATGACAGCGAGGACGGAACCGACCTCGGCCGTTTCGTCTTCGTTGACGCGGATTTCCTGGAGCGTGCCGGCCACCGGGGACGGGATCTCGGTGTCGACCTTGTCGGTGGAGACCTCGAGGAGCGGCTCATCCACTGCAACGGTGTCGCCAATGGCCTTGAGCCAGCGGGTCACGGTGCCTTCGGTGACGCTCTCGCCCAGGGCGGGGAGAGTGACTTCGTGGCCCTCGCCGGATGCGGCAGGGGCTGCGGCGGGTGTCTCAGCGGCGGGCGCTTCTTCAGCGGGTGCCTCGGCCGCCGGAGCTTCTTCAGCGGGTGCCTCCGCCGCGGGTGCTTCCTCGGCGGGAGCGGCCTCGGGGGCTGATCCTCCACCGGAGCCATCACCGATGCGGACCAGGGGAGCACCAACTTCTGCGGTTTCGTCTTCGGCAACGAGGATTTCCTCGATGACGCCGGCGATCGGAGAGGGGATTTCGGTGTCTACTTTGTCGGTGGAAACTTCGAGCAGCGGCTCGTCCACCTCTACCCGGTCACCTACCTGCTTGAGCCAGCGGGTGACGGTTCCTTCGGTGACGCTCTCACCGAGGGCGGGCAAGTTAACGGATTCAGACATGTCGTCCCCGTTCTCCTTATTGATCTTTTGTGCGGATGATTGCTGGCTTGTTCGAGCTTAGTGCACCCTGCGGATCATGCCGGGTGCACTAAGCCCTGTTGTATTGCGGAGCTGCTTTAGCCGTGGAGGGCTTTGCCCGCGAGGGCGAGATGGGCTTCGCCCAGCGCCTCGTTCTGGGTCGGGTGGGCGTGCACCAGCTGGGCCACATCCTCCGGGTAGGCTTCCCAGTTCACGATCAGCTGGGCTTCGCCGATCTGCTCGCCCATGCGGGAGCCGATCATGTGGACGCCGACGACGGGGCCGTCCTTCTGGCGGACCAGCTTGACGAGGCCGCCGGTGCCCAGGATGGAGCTCTTGCCGTTGCCGGCGAGGTTGTATTCCTGGATCTCGACCTGGTCGTCGCCGAACTTGTCCTTGGCGCCCTTTTCCGTGTAGCCCACAGTGGCGATCTCAGGCTCGGAGTAAGTGACCTTGGGGATGTTGACGTCTTCAACAACGACCGGCTTCAGGCCGGCGATTTCCTCGGCCACGAAAATGCCCTGCTGGTAGCCGCGGTGGGCAAGCTGGACGCCCGGGACGATGTCGCCGACGGCGTAGACGTTGCCGACGCCGGTGTGCAGGCGTTCGTTGGTGATGACGAAACCGCGGTCGATCGTGACGCCGGCCTCTTCGTAGCCAAGGTTGGCCGTGACCGGTCCGCGGCCGACGGCCACGAGGAGAAGGTCGGCTTCGAAGGTCTTGCCGTCCACCAGCGTGACCTTGACGCCGTTCTCGTTCTGCTCGACGCCCTGGAAGAAGACGCCGGTGGAGAACTTGATGCCGCGCTTCTTGAAGGCGCGCTCAAAGTTCTTGACGATCGCGGCGTCCTCGTTCGGGACCAGCGACGGCAGGCCTTCGACGATGGTGACGTCTACGCCGAAGGACTTCCAGACCGAGGCGAACTCGACGCCGATGACGCCGCCGCCCAGGATGATCGCGCTCTTGGGGATGTAGTCCATGGTGAGGGCTTCGTCGGAGGTGATGACCTTGCCGCCGATTTCCAGGCCAGGCAGCGTGCGGGAGTAGGAACCCGTGGCGAGAACGATGTTCTTGCCCTTGTAGGCCGTGCCGTTCACGACGACGGTGTCCGTGCCCTGGAGCTTGCCCTCACCTTCGATGACGGTGATGCCCTTGGACTTGATCAGGCCCTGCAGGCCCTTGAACTTGCCGGCGATGATGCCGTCTTTGTAAGCGTTGACAGCGCTGATGTCGATGCTGTCCAGGGTGACGTTGACGCCGTACTTCGCGGAATCGCGGGCGTGGTCGGCCAGTTCGGCAGAGTGCAGCAGCGCCTTGGTGGGAATACAGCCGTTGTGCAGGCAGGTTCCACCGAGTTTGCCCTTCTCCACGAGGCCGACGGTGAAGCCAAGCTGAACGGCCCGGAGGGCCGTGGCGTATCCGCCGCTGCCGCCACCGAGTACCAGGATGTCGAATTCTTGCGCAGTTGCCTGATCGGCCACTTAGACGCTCCCTCGCGTGAACGATGACACGAGAGTACGCATCATCTGGTCTTGGAACTTGCTCTGCCGTGATTATGCCAGCAGGCCGGTTCCCTTTCATTTGTGACTACCGAGGTTCACCTTAGCGAACCACTTATCCATGCTCCACCTTGCCGCGACTTTTGTGGAGCGCTTGTGTCCAGTGTCACGCGGCAGTGTGGCGGGCGGATCACACCGCCCGCCACACTGCCGCGGCGCCGGTCAGGCTGAGGCCAGGAGATCCTCGACATACGCCACGAGCGTGCGGACCGTGCAGCCAGTGCCCTGCTTGGGCGTGTAGCCGTACGGTGCGCCGTTGTTAAAGGACGGACCTGCAATGTCGATGTGCGCCCAGGGGATCGGCTGGCCGTCCTTGCCGTTGCCCACGAATTCGCGCAGGAACACGGCGGCCGTCATCATGCCGCCGTGACGTTCGCCGATGTTTGCCAGGTCCGCGACCTGCGAGTCCAGGCTCGGCCTCAGCTCCTCGGGCAGGGGCATGGGCCAGACCAGCTCACCGGCGCGGTCCGCGGCGTCCTTGAGCGGCCCCGTCACGCTGTCGGCGCCCATGACGCCCGCGGTGCGGTTGCCGAGCGCGATCAGCTGCGCCCCCGTGAGCGTGGCGACGTCGATGATCGCGTCCGGGAACTCCTGGCTCGCGGCGACGATGCCGTCGGCCATGACCAGACGGCCTTCAGCGTCGGTGTTGAGCACCTCGACGGTCTTTCCACCGAACATCGTCAGGACGTCCGCCGGGCGTGAGGCGGCACCGGACGGCATGTTTTCCGCGATGCAGAGCCAGGCGGTCGCCTTGACCGGCAGGCCCAGGCCCGCCAGGGCGAGCACCGTATTAAGGACGACGGCGGCGCCCGCCATGTCGCTCTTCATGTCGCCCATGCCGAGTGCCGGCTTAATGGAGATGCCGCCCGTGTCGAACGTGATGCCCTTGCCCACGAGTGCGATCTTCTTGGTGGCCTTCGCCGGCGCGTATTCCACCTTTACGAGGCGGGGCTGGCGTGAGGAGCCCTTGCCGACGCCCATGATGCCGCCGAAGCCCTCCTTCTCGAGGCGTTTCTCGTCCCACACTGTCACCTTGACGGGCAGGCCCTTCGACAGTTCCTTGGCGGCATCCGCGAAGGACTCGGGGAACAGGTGGCTCGGCGGCTGGTTCACCAGGGAACGCGTGGCGTTGACGGCCTTGCCAAGCAGGCCTGCGCGCTTCAGGGCCGGCTCAAGTTCCTTGTCGGCGGCAAAGTCCGTGAAGATGACCACGTTGCTGACAGGGTCCTTAAGGCCGTCCTTCGAGGAACGGTATTCCGTAAATGAATAGGAGCCCAGTGCCGCGCCCTCGGCGACGGCGG
This sequence comes from Arthrobacter sp. P1_B11, assembly GCF_056406715.1. Lineage (NCBI taxonomy): Bacteria > Bacillati > Actinomycetota > Actinomycetes > Micrococcales > Micrococcaceae > Arthrobacter > Arthrobacter sp. P1_B11. The sequence continues at coordinate 201,170 of NZ_JBFTZQ010000004.1, read as the reverse complement.
CGACATCGGCGACGTCCGCCGTCGGGAAGGCCAGCGTTACCGTGGCCAGTCCGGCCAGCTGGCGGACGGCCGAACCGGCGGCGCGGCGCAGCGCCTCGCGGGTCAGCGGCTGGCCGCCGATGACCTTGCCGACGCCAGCCAGCACAATCACGGAGGCGCCGGTTTCGGGAAGTCCGGGGAGGCGGACGGCCTGGTCCGCCGCCCCCGTGATGCCAAGAACCTTCAACGATTCGGCCAGCGCTTCGGCCGACTTGGCCGTCAGCGGGTTCTCGAGGAGGACCGGACCGTTCGCGCCCTGTCCTACACCGATGACGACCGCGTCGCTGGCAGCCTTCTTGAGGTCGCGCGCAATGGCACTAATGTTGATTTCACTATTCTTGACCACGAGGATCAGTCCTCAATTCTCTGTGACGGTTCGGGCAGGAAGTCCATGTGAGGCGCCCTGCCATGGGTACCCGGACGCCGTCCGAATGGGAGGCCGCCGGAAAACACTGGCCCTCAGCAAAGGCCAGTTCCGATCGTAGTCTCTCGGCCGCCGCGCAGCCGGATTAATTGAGAGCCGCGCCACTTCCGTGCAAGGAATGCTGCGGAGATCCACAGCGTTATGGACATTAACCCCGACCACGAAAGGAACTCGCCGTGTTTGAACGGATTTCCGGCTCGCTGCTGGACCCCGATGCGCTCTATGCCAAAAACATTGAGCTGTTCCACAGCCCCGAACTCCGCGGGCTGAATCTGGTGATGGGCTTCACCGGTTTTGCCGACGCCGGCCACGTGGTCAAGCAGATCACGGCCGAACTGCTGGACACGCTCGATTCCGAGCGCGTGGCCGTGTTCGACGCCGACCAGCTGATCGACTACAGGTCCCGGAGGCCGCACGTGTCCTTTGTGGAGGACCACCTGGAGGATTACCAGGCCCCGAGCCTTGCGCTGTACCGGCTGGTCGACGGCCTGGGTAAACCATTTCTCTTCCTCGCAGGATTCGAGCCGGACCTGCAGTGGGAACGCTTCGCCCGCGCCGTGGTGCAGATCGTCGACGCCCTCGACGTCAACCTTGTCACGTGGATCCACTCCATTCCGATGCCCGTGCCGCACACCCGCCCGGTTGGCGTGACGGTGCACGGAAACCGTCCCGAACTGATCGAAGGCATCTCTGCCTGGAAGCCCACCGTCGAAGTGCCGGCAGCCGTGGGCCATGTGTTGGAACTCCGCCTGATGGAAGCGGAGCGCAACGTGGCGGGCTACGTCATCCACGTGCCGCATTACCTGGCCGAGGCCGAATATCCGACGGCGGCCGTCGCCGGGCTGGAGTACCTGGGCGCCGCGACGTCCCTCATGCTTCCCGCCGACAGGCTCCGGGAGTCGGGTCGTGAGGTCGGACGGCAGATCGCCGAACAGATCGAGGCCTCGGCGGATGTCCAGCAGGTGGTTTCGAAGCTGGAGGCCCGCTACGACGAGAAAGCCGAGGGCACCGTCCGGCGGTCCCTGCTGGCCGACGAAAATGACGAACTGCCCGACGGCGATGCCCTGGGTGCCGCTGTTGAGGCCTACTTGGCGCGAGAGACTCCAGGTCAATAATCCTCGTCACTAAACCTGACGATAAAATAGGATTTTTGCTGACGGCGGGCATAATAAAAAGGTGACTGCACCCCGCGCCTGGCTCATTTGGTCCATCGGTATTTTCTCTTACCTGGTGGCTGTGACCCAGCGTACGTCGTTTGGCGTGGTGGGCCTCGAGGCCACCGAGCGGTTCCATGCCAGCGCCTCGGCAATTTCGTTTTTCACGGTGCTGCAGCTGCTGGTCTACGCCTCGCTCCAGATCCCCGTGGGCGTCCTCGTGGACAGGTTCGGGTCCCGGGCCATGATTGCCGGCGGCGCCGTGCTCATGGGGCTCGGCCAGCTCCAGCTCGCCTTCGCGGAAAGCGTCCCTGCCGGCGCGCTCGGCCGGGTGCTGGTGGGCGCCGGCGACGCCATGACGTTCATCTCCGTCATCCGGCTGATCCCGCTCTGGTTTGCCCCAGCCCGGGTGCCGCTGCTGACCCAGCTCACCGGGATGTCGGGGCAACTCGGGCAGCTGCTCAGTGTGGTGCCGTTCGCCTTCATTCTGCATACTGCCGGCTGGAGCCCCGCCTTTCTGTCATTGGCGGGGCTGTCCGGCGTCGCAGTGGTCTTCGTCACTCTGTTGCTGCAGGACGCACCGCCAGGTACTCCCCAGCAGCAGTCAACAAAGGGTCTGCGGGCCACCGGCGTCTCGCTGTCCCGGGCCTGGAAGCAGCCCGGCACCCGGCTTGGCATGTGGAGTCACTTCACTATCCAGTTCAGCGGCACCGTGTTCGCCATGACCTGGGGATATCCCTTCCTGATTTCGGCGCAGGGCCTGGACGCCGGCACCGTGGCCGCGCTCATGTCCCTCTACGTGGCCGGTGCCATCGGCGCCGGGCCGCTGATCGGGCGGTTTGTGTCACGGCACCCCCTCCGGCGCTCCACCATGGTTCTCCTCCTGGTCGCGGCTACGGCCGCGGCCTGGGCGGCGGTGCTCCTCTACCCAGGCCGCTCACCCTTGTGGCTGCTTGCCGGGCTTGTGGTGGTGCTGGCCATCGGAGGGCCAGGGTCCATGATCGGCTTCGATTTCGCCCGCACCTTTAATCCGGCGCACCGCATCGGTACCGCCACCGGCATCGTCAATGTGGGCGGTTTCGTCGCCGCCCTCGTCGCCATCTTCCTGATCGGCGCCGTCCTGGACATCCTGTACTCCACCGGGTTCTCCCACGGGGTGCTGTATGGCCTCGAACCGTTCCGCGTCGCCCTGTCCGTGCACTTCCTGATCCTTGGCATCGGGTCCGTCGCCATGCTGGCGGTCCGCCGCAAGGTGCGCCGGCAGATGGCAGCCCAGGGGGTGGTGGTTCCGCCGCTGCTCCAGGCCATGGCCGAGCAGCGCAGGGCGCGGAACGCCCGGCGCAAGTCCTCGTCTCCCGGCTAGCATTTCGGTCCGCTGCCGGGCGGACCGCCGCCTCGCAGTTCCGCGGCTGACGGCTGACACTATCCCTCCACATCCGGCATTGATCCACATGCCGAAAGCCGGACCTACCGGGCGGTAATGGACTGCTGGAGGCTGGAGGCATGACCGCACCCCAGCACCTGACCATTAACGGCCCCGAAGACATCCTCGGATATGTACCGCACACGCTGGGGTACTGGCCATCCCGCAGCCTTGTGGCCATGACCATGCAGGGAAAGCGGCTTGGGGCCACGCTCCGGGTCGACCTGCCGGAGGCGGCGGCATCCAGGCGCGGACGGGAAGACTTCGCCCGCGCCGTGGCCGACTACCTTCTCGCGGACAACGACGCCGACGGCACGCTGCTGATGTTCTTCACGAACGTCGGCTGGGCGGAGGACGCCGGGCCCCGCGTCAACCGGGCACTGTTGGCAGATCTCGAATCCGCTCTTGGACTGGCCGGAATGCCGGTGCGGGACGCCTGGTACGTAGGCGAGCAGTACTGGCGGAACGTGTACTGCACTGACACCGGCTGCTGCCCCCTGCCGGGACGTCCCGTAGCCGAGATCCGCGACAGCCGCCTCAACGCAGAGATGGTGTATCTGGGCAGCAGCGTCGGGTCGCCGCCCGGAGACGATCCAGCCGGCGGCGGCGCCTCGGGACCGCATCCTGCGGTGCTGGCATCTGAACGGCACTGGGCGGCCGAGCTCTGCACCCGGCGGACCAGCCGTCCCCAGTTCGACAGGGTGCTGGACGCCTGGGAACTGGCGCTGGGTGCCAAATCCGGCGCCGAACTGCCGGACGACCTTGCAGGCTTCCTGCGCGCGACCCTTGGCGTACCCTCCTGGCGCGACGCAGTCCTGGTGATGGCGGCGGCGGGGCGACCTGCAGCCGTGGCCGGTGCCGAGCAATTCGGCATCTTCTCGGGCCGGCCGGGCCCCCCGGCGATGGGTCCGTCATTTGCGGGACTGCCGGAGGCCGAACGGCCTGGAGGACTGGCGGCCTCAGCCCCGGGGGCGTCGGGCGCGGCCGATGATGCGACTTCCGGCGGGAAGCCCGAGCCGGCCACCATTCCCGGCTATGGCGAGGTCCTCTTGGGCCTGAGCCCGGATCTGCCGGACTGGAGCAGGATGAAATGTCTTGAGGATGTGATGCTGCAGCTCGTGTCCTGCGGCCCCGGCGAGGCGCAGGCAGCGGCATGGACCGCCAAGGGGTGGATCGAATGGTGCCGGGGGAGGGGCTCCTTTGCCCACGCCTCGCTGGACCGGGCACTGGAGGCGACCCCCGGATACAGGCTGGCGGAACTTCTTTCCGAGGTGGTCCGCCGGGGAACCATCTGCGGCTGGGCGGCCAGGCGGGAGGCGGCCTGGCAGAAATTCGGAACGGACGCCGCCTAGCGCAGCCGCTCCCGCGGAGGGTTGCCCGTCGGCTGCCCTTACGGTCGCATCGGCCCCTGATTGGGAAAATCATGAGACAATGGTTGCCGAGACCCGGTTGGGTCCGTGAATCAGTGCTTGCAGTGGAACCGGAAACGGGAACATTGCGGCCGCTCCGGCAGTTCTACTTAATGGCTCTGTCGGTCGTGGTTGCACCTGATGTCAATCACGGACTTGACAGGGTCATAGTGGTGTTGCCCGTATGGTGATTCCACAGACCGCCGCTAGAAAGGTTTTCTGTGACCCCGTCTTCCGCGAAGAAGGAACCCGCCGCCCAGGCCGATGTGTCTGCCGAGGACAAGAAGGCGGCAACCAACGCCAAGCGTGCAGCTACCCGTGCCGCCAATAAGGCCGTCAAGGATGCTGCCGTCGCCGGTGGCGACGTAACGTCCGCCGCTAAGCCCGAACCGAAGAAGCGTGGCCCCAAGCCCGGCGCCAAGGCCGCAGCCGAAGCTGCCGGAAGCCGTTCGACATCGGACGATGACGTCGATGAAGCCGACGAAGATCTCGAGGATGCATCGCCTGACGCCGCCGACCTTGTTGAAGAAGGCGACGAGACCGGCAAGGCTGCTGCTGCGCCGACAGGTTCAGGATTTGTCTACTCCGATGCCGACGACGACGACGCTCCTGTCCAGCAGGTCATGTCGGCAGGTGCGACCGCCGACCCCGTCAAGGACTACCTGAAGCAGATCGGCAAGGTTGCACTCCTTAACGCCGAACAGGAGGTTGACCTCGCTCTCCGCATTGAGGCCGGCCTGTTCGCCGAAGAGAAGATCAACGCCGACGACGGCTCCATGGATCCGAAGTTCAAGCGCGAGCTCGAATTCATCATCCACGACGGCAAGCGCGCCAAGAACCACCTCCTCGAAGCCAACCTCCGCCTCGTGGTGTCCCTGGCCAAGCGCTACACCGGCCGCGGCATGCTGTTCCTGGACCTCATCCAGGAAGGCAACCTGGGCCTCATCCGTGCGGTCGAGAAGTTCGACTACACCAAGGGCTTCAAGTTCTCGACCTACGCCACCTGGTGGATCCGCCAGGCCATCACCCGCGCCATGGCGGACCAGGCCCGCACCATCCGCATCCCGGTGCACATGGTGGAAGTCATCAACAAGCTTGCCCGCGTGCAGCGCCAGATGCTGCAGGACCTCGGCCGCGAACCCACGCCGGAGGAGCTGGCCCTTGAGCTGGACATGACCCCCGAAAAGGTTGTCGAAGTCCAGAAGTACGGCCGCGAGCCGATCTCCCTGCACACCCCGCTCGGCGAGGACGGCGACTCCGAGTTCGGCGACCTTATCGAGGACTCCGAAGCCGTGGTTCCGGCCGACGCCGTGAGCTTTACACTGCTGCAGGAACAGCTCCACTCGGTGCTGGATACGCTCTCCGAGCGCGAAGCCGGCGTGGTTGCCATGCGCTTTGGCCTCACGGACGGCCAGCCGAAGACTTTAGACGAAATCGGCAAGGTCTACGGCGTCACCCGTGAGCGCATCCGCCAGATCGAATCCAAGACCATGTCCAAGCTGCGGCACCCGTCGCGGTCCCAGGTCCTGCGGGATTACCTGGACTAGGACATTCTGGACCAGTAGCTCCAAGGCGAGGGCCGCCGCCGGACAAACCGGCGGCGGCCCTGGCTTTCGCTTTTCAGCCGGAGGGCGCTGATCCCGTTCCTGATTCCGGACAGAAAAAAGCCAGGGTCCCTTTCGGGAACCCTGGCTTTTTTGCTTCGAGCTTTTCAGCTGCGTGGTCTAGTCGACTCAGCTGCGTGGTCTAGTCGACCGGTACCGGTGCTTTCTCATGAAGCCGGCCCGTCTCGTCGTGCCAGTCCGAACTCAGCGGCTTGAGCGTCGCTTCGACGGCACGTGAATGGTGAGCGCAGAAGAGCAGCTCACCTCCGGAGGACTCGAGTACAACCCGGACGTATGCCTGTGCACCGCAACGGTCGCACCGGTCAGCTGCGGTGAGTGTGCGGTCGGCAACTGCTGTTGTCATGTCGGCCTCCTTAGTAGATCTGTACATCTATATAACCAGTATTCGGCGCCAAAGCATGGCAAGGATGTGTCACTTTCGCTGTGCGCGTATCACGTCTGCGTAACGAACCAGGGCCGCCGGGTGCTCCGGCGGGAGTGGCAGCCGGGGGCAAAGGGGCCGCGGGACTAGGCTGGAAGGAGTCGTTTTATGCCTTAGCCGGCCCGCCGCTGAAGGAGTGCACCACCTGTGACACCGAGTTCTGATTACACCGCACGCCACCTTTCGGTGCTGGAGGGCCTGGAGGCCGTCCGCAAGCGTCCGGGCATGTACATCGGTTCCACGGACTCCAGGGGCCTCATGCACTGCCTCTGGGAGATTATCGACAACTCGGTGGATGAGGCCCTGGCCGGTTTTGGCCACGACATCAAGATCATCCTTCACGCCGACAACTCCGTGGAGATCCACGACGACGGCCGCGGCATCCCGGTCGACATGGAACCCAAGACCGGCCTGACCGGCGTGGAGGTCGTCTTTACCAAGCTGCACGCCGGCGGCAAGTTCGGCGGCGGCTCGTACACTGCCTCGGGCGGCCTGCACGGCGTGGGCGCGTCGGTGGTCAACGCGCTGTCCGCCCGGCTCGATGTGGAAGTGGACCGCGGAGGAAAGACGTACAAGATGTCCTTCCGACGGGGCGAGCCCGGGCGGTTTAAGGACAGCGGCCCCCGGCCCGATCCGGCGGCCGATTTCACCCCCTTTGTGGACGATTCGGTGCTTGACATCGTAGGCAAGGCCAAGCGCGGCGTCACCGGAACGCGGATCCGGTATTGGGCCGACCGGCAGATCTTCACCACGGACGCCAAGTTCTCCTACGAGGAACTGGCCGCCCGAGCCCGCCAGACCTCCTTCCTGGTTCCTGGTCTGAAGTTGACCGTCCGCGACGAACGCAAAGTTCCCGGTACCCCGGGGGAACACGGTCCCCATGAGGAGGTGTTCCACCACGACGGCGGCATCTCCGAATTCGTGGAATTCCTCGCCATTGACTCGGGGGTCACTGACGTGTGGCGGCTGCACGGGGCCGGCAAGTTCAAGGAAACCGTCCCGGTGCTGGACGACAAAGGCCACAGCAAGCTGGCCGAAGTGGAACGTGACTGTGAGGTGGACGTCGCCCTGCGCTGGGGGATCGGCTACGACACCGCCGTCCGCAGCTTCGTCAACATCATCTCCACCCCCAAGGGAGGCACGCACCAGGCAGGCTTCGAGCAGGCACTGGTCAAGACATTCCGCAAGGCCGTGGAGACCAACGCCAGGAAACTGAAGGCCGGCAACGACAAAATCGAGAAAGACGACATCTTCGCCGGCCTCACCGCCGTCCTGACTGTCAGGCTCGCCGAACCGCAGTTCGAGGGCCAGACCAAGGAAATCCTGGGTACGTCGGCGGTCAAGGCGATCGTGGCCAGGGTGGTGGAGCGGGAGATCTCCGCCAAACTCAACTCCGCAAACCGCAACGACAAGGCGCAGTCAGCGCTGCTGCTTGAGAAGATCGTCAGCGAGATGAAGTCGCGCATCTCGGCCCGCGTCCATAAGGAGACGCAGCGCCGCAAGACCGCGCTTGAGACGTCGTCAATGCCCACCAAGCTGGCGGACTGCCGGACCGACGACGTTGCCCGCTCCGAACTGTTCATCGTTGAGGGCGACTCCGCCCTGGGCACGGCGAAGCTGGCACGGTCCTCCGACTTCCAGGCGCTGCTGCCCATCCGCGGAAAGATCCTCAACGTCCAGAAGGCCTCGGTGGGCGACATGCTGTCCAACGCCGAATGTGCCGCGCTGATCCAGGTGGTCGGGGCGGGCTCGGGCCGCAGCTTCGCGATCGAGGCGGCCCGCTACGGGAAAGTCATCCTGATGACCGACGCCGACGTCGACGGCGCCCACATCCGCACTCTGCTGCTCACGCTGTTCTTCCGCTACATGCGCCCCATGGTAGAGGAGGGCAGAGTCTTCGCAGCCGTGCCGCCGCTGCACCGGGTGGAAGTCATCAACCCCGGCCAGAAGGCCAACGAGATGATCTACACCTACTCGGAGGCCGAGCTTCACACACTGCTGGCCAGGCTCGCCAAGGAGGGCAAGCGGTACAAGGAACCGATCCAGCGCTACAAGGGCCTGGGGGAGATGGACGCAGAACAGCTCGCCGAAACCACCATGGATCCCCGGCACCGGATGCTCCGCAAGGTGAACATCGAGAACGCCCAGCGCGCGGAGGCCACCTTCGACCTGCTGATGGGATCGGACGTGGCGCCGCGGAAGGACTTCATCATAGCGGGGGCAGCCAGCCTGGACCGGGAGCGCATCGACGCCTGACCGCGGCGAAGCGGCCCGGCGGGCCGGCTCAGCCCAGCAGGCCGGGCACTATCAGCAGAGCGGTGGGCATCGCCAGCAGCAGGATGCACACGGCCAGCACCGCAGCCCGGAGGGTACCCGGAAGCGGCGGACGCGGTGAGAGAAGTCGGCTGACGCGGGACGCCGTCGTGCCGGCCGGGCCGGCGCCGCCGGCACCCTCGGGAAACTGCAGGCCGGAATCGGAAAGTCCGGCCGGTCCCATGACCGGGGCCGCCTGCGGGACGGCGGATCCGCTGGCCACGATTGCTATGGCTTTGATCAGCGTGGCTTTGCTCTCCGACTTGAGGGCAACGTCATCCGCGAGCATCTCGATCAGGGAATTGACGGCTTCCTGTGCCAGGCGCGTCGTGGGCAGCCAGGGAAGGGCCTGGCGCCAGGCAGCGAACGCCCACAGCAGGAGGTGGTGCCGCTGGTTCAGGTGGGCGTTCTCATGAATCAGCACCGCCCGCAGTTCGGCGGGTTCCAGGGCCGCCAATAGCCCGTCGGAGAGCACCGTGACGGACCGTGCTCCGCCCGGCAGGCAATAAGCCACGGGAGAATCGTGGTTGATCACCATGGTGCCCGTGCCGTCAGCGGACGGCGAGGCCAACAGTGCCAGCAGTTCGCGGTGCCGCCGGCGCTGCCGCCCGATCTTAAAATACGTCAGCAGCAGCGTGAACACGAGATGCGCCGTCAGCAGCGCCGCCGCCGACAGTGCGAAGAGGTGCCAGAAGCCGAGTGCGGTGGTGGGAGCGTTCTGGAGCACCATTCCGGCCAGTGCCCGCAACCCGGCGATCAGATTGTCGCCGACAGGCTCCAGACCGTACACCAGCATGGCGCCGATCATCGACAGGCCGCCGGCGAGGCCGATGGCCTGCCACAGCAGCATGGCGGTAAACGGATCCCGGGCCGGCCACTGGGCGCGGGAAAGAAGGATAGGTACCGGCCAGGCCAGTACTATCGCCAGGACCGCCAGGAAGTATGAGGTCCAGAACATCGTCCGCTAGCTGTGGCCAAGCAGTTTGCGCAGCGTCTCAGCTTCACTTTCCGTCACGGAACCGATAAACCGGGCAAGTACGGCCTCGCGGTCCGGAGCCGATCCCAGGACTTCGTGCATGAGCTCGGCGGTATGGTCTTCGCGGCTCGACACCGCCTGATACCGGTGGGGCCGTGTGCCGCGTTCGCGTTCAACCAGGCCCTTCTTTTCGAGGCGGGAGAGCACCGTCAGGACCGTGGTGACCGCAAGGTCTTTGCCCACGTGTCCTGCCGCGCCGCCGTGTGCTGCCGTGCTCAGCGCGAGCATGTCGCGCAGAGTGTTGGCAGTCGCTGCTTCCTGGCCAGCCCAGAGCAGGTCCATCACTGCCCGTTCCAGTTCCCCAAGACTTGCCATTTGTACATCCTTCTGACAACGCATCGCCGGCGGCCGGCTGGCCGCCCCGTGCTCCGATTACGATTCTTCACCTCCAAATCTAGCGCGTTTGCGCCGTTCTTTCTACATGAGGTAGAACATCCGGCGCGCCGCTGCTCGTTGCAGGCTGCCGGCGGCGGTGTAACGATGTTTACAGCGTCGGAGCAGTGTTCTACACTCTGTAGAAGTTGATGTTCTACGCTACGTAGAAAACAGCGCTTGAGAGCTTGAGACCTAGCAAAAAAGTAGGGACCGCCTTGGAAGCCTTGGAAATCGCACGCTGGCAATTCGGCATCACCACCGTCTACCACTTCATGATGGTGCCACTGACGATCGGGCTGGGCCTCGTCGTGGCGGTGATCCAGACAATCTGGTTCCGCACGGAGAACCCGGCCTACCTGCGCATGACCAAGTTCTGGGGAAAGCTGTTCCTCATCAACTTCATCATGGGCGTGGCCACCGGAATCGTCCAGGAGTTCCAGTTCGGCATGGCGTGGAGCGAGTACAGCCGCTTTGTGGGGGATGTCTTCGGGGCACCACTGGCACTCGAGGCACTGCTCGCGTTTTTCGTCGAATCCACCTTTCTGGGCCTCTGGATTTTCGGCTGGAAGCAGCTCAAGAAAGGCGTGCACCTGGCCTGCCTCTGGATCGCCGTGATTGGTTCCGTCTTTTCGGCGTACTTCATCATCGTGGCCAACAGCTGGATGCAGCACCCCGTGGGCGTGAGGATGGTCGACGGCAGGCCCCACATGACCGATGCCTGGGCCGTCTTCACCAACAACACGGCCCTCGTGGCCGTCCCGCATACCCTCTTCGGCGCCCTTGCCGTGGCCGGCGGGTTCCTGCTCGGCATTGCGTGGTACCACCTCTGGCGGCGCCGCCGTGACGGCATCGACACCGTCGGGCCTGACGGCCGCGTGATCCCGGGCGAAGCGGCCATTGCCGGGCGTGACCGTGCCGACCACACCGTCTGGATCCGCTCCCTGCGGATCGGGGCCGTCGTCGCCATGATCTCCTTCGCGGGCACCGCCCTTACCGGCGACCTGCAGGGCAAGCTGATGTTCGAGCAGCAGCCCATGAAAATGGCCGCCGCCGAAGCCGCCTGCCATGACGGCACCGGGTTCTCCGTGCTGAGCGTGGGCAACCTCGGCTCGAAGAACTGCGATGAGATCAAAGCCGTGATCGAGGTCCCGGGCATACTCTCGTACCTCGCCAAGGGGGACTTCACCACCGAGGTCAAGGGCGTCAACAGCCTGCTGGAACAGTACAAGGCGGACTACGGCACCACGCTCCCGGACAACCCCATCTACGGCGAACGGGCCGGCCAGGAGATCCAGTACGTTCCGGTCATGGAGGTCACCTACTGGGGCTTCCGTGCCATGATCGGCTTCGGCGGGCTGGCAGCCTTGGCAGCACTCGTGGCATTGTGGCTCACCCGCAAGGGCACCGTCACTGAGTCGCGCTGGCTCATGCGCCTGGCAGTTTTCGGAATCCTCGCCCCGTTCGGTGCCAACGCGACAGGCTGGATCTTCACGGAGATGGGCCGCCAGCCGTTCGTCGTCGCCCCCAACCCTGACCTCAACGGAATTGACCAAGTGTTCATGTTCACCGCCGCCGCGGTCTCCCCGGGCGTCTCCGCCGGTGAACTCCTGACGTCGCTCATTGTCCTTACGGCCGTGTACGCCGTGCTGCTGGTTGTAGAGGTGAAACTGCTCGTCAAGTACATCCGCGGCGGCGTCGTTTCTGCCATGCCGGAACTCGTGCACGCACCCATCGACGAAAACGAGGACGCCACGCCCGGTCCAGGCGGCAAGCCCGGATCCTCCGACGACGTCCTGGCATTCGCCTACTAAGAGCTGAGGATACCGACCATGGAACTTCTGCCCACGATCTGGTTCATCGCCATCGCCGTCCTTTGGACCGGCTACCTGTTCCTTGAGGGTTTCGACCTCGGCGTGGGGATGCTCATGAAGCTCTTCGCCCGCAACAACACCGAGCGCCGGGTGCTGCTCAACACGATCGGGCCAGTGTGGGACGGGAATGAAGTCTGGCTCCTGACCGCGGGCGGCGCCACCTTCGCCGCCTTCCCGTTCTGGTATGCCTCCCTGTTCTCAGCCCTCTATCTGCCGCTGCTCCTCGTCCTGGTGGCACTGATCTTCCGGGCCGTTGCCTTCGAGTACCGGGGCAAGGTGGACACCGACCGGTGGCGCAACACCTGGGACTGGGCCATCGCCGGCGGGTCCTTCCTCGCTGCCTTCGGGGTCGGCGCGGCGCTGGCACTGACCACCACTGGCCTGCCTCTGAACAGCAACGGCGACCGCGACGGCGGCCCCTTCTCCTGGTTCAGCGGGTATGCGCTGCTCGGCGGCTTCGCGGTGGCAGGCTTCGCCCTGCTGCACGCCCTCGCGTTCCTGGCACTGAAGACCGACGGCGACGTCCGCCACCGCGCCCGCCGCTGGTTTGTGCGGCTCCTTCCCGTCCTGCTCCTTCCCATGGCCGGCTGGGCCATCAGCGTGCAGCTCCTGAGCGGGGAGCTGTGGACCGTGGCCATCCTCGCCGTCGCCGTGGGTGCCGCGGCAACCGCCTGGCTCCAGGGGCGAAAGGGCAACGAAGGGCTGGCCTTCCTGGCCGTCGGAGTGTTCCTGCTGTGCGGAGCAGCTTCGATCTTCGGGGCCGTGTTCCCGGTAGTCCTTCCGTCCACTATCGATCCTGCGTTCAGCCTCACCGTCACCAACGCCTCGTCCTCGGACTACACCCTGGGGCTGATGAGCATCGTGGCGTGCGTCGGGCTCCCGCTGGTGATCGCCTACCAGGCTTGGACCTACTGGGTGTTCCGCCGCCGGGTCAGTGCCGCCCATATCCCGGAGGCGCACAGCTTCCTTCCCGCGATCGCCGCCAAGGCCCTGGCCCGGAACGACTGAGGACCCGTGAAACAGCAGTTCCCCGGCGGCCCTTCAACGCGCACCGCCCTTTACGGTCTTGGCCTGCTCGCGGCGTTGAAGGCCCTCGCGCTGGTGCTCATGGGCCAGGCAGTGGCCTCCGTCCTGGCCGGCCTCATAGTGCGGGATCCCGCCTGGGCTGACCAGCTGGGCTGGGGACTGGCCGGTGTTGTCCTCCGGGCGGCTGCTGTCTGGGCCCAGGGTGTCGCTTCCCGCCGGGCCGCCCTCGGCGTCAAGGAGGAGCTCCGCTCGCAGCTCCTGGAGAAAGCCCTGCGGAACGGTGTCCGGTCTGCGGGCCCCGCGGACGGCGGCCTGGCCGTGCTGGCGACCCGGGGCCTCGATGCCCTGGACAGCTACTACACGCAGTTCCTTCCTGCTCTGGTGAACTGCGCGGCCATCCCGCTGCTGCTCGGCGCCCGGATCCTTTTTGCCGACTGGGTCAGTGCGGTGGTGATTGTGCTGACGGTGCCGCTCGTGCCGCTGTTCATGGTGCTGATCGGCCGCTACACGGAAGACAGAGTGCGGGACGCGCAGGCGTCGTTGTCCCGGCTGTCCGGGCACATGCTGGAGCTGGCCAAAGGCCTGCCCGTCCTGGTTGGGCTGGGCCGGGCCTCGGCGCAGCGCCGGGCTCTTGAAGACATCTCCGAGGAGTACCGGTCCCGCACCATGGGAACACTCCGGACCGCGTTCCTCTCTGCCCTGGCACTCGAGCTGATCGCGACGATTTCGGTGGCGGTGGTCGCCGTGTTCATCGGCGTGCGGCTGGTACACGGTGAGATGGCACTGGAAGCCGGACTCCTCGCGCTGATCCTGGCTCCTGACTGCTATCTTCCGCTCCGGGAGCTGGGAACGGCCCACCATGCGAGCGACGACGGCCGCGCGGCCCTCGCCGAAACCACGGCGGTGCTTGATTCACCGGAGCAGCAGCGGCTCGAACCCGGGCCTGCCGCGGCTGGGGGACGGCAGCGGCTTATTGACCTGACAGTCAGCAGACTCTCCGTCAGTTACGCCGGCAGGGAGGGTACCGCCGTCGGGCCCGTCAGCTTTTCCGCGCGGGCCGGCAGCGTGACGGCGCTGGACGGCCCCAGCGGCGCGGGCAAGAGCAGCATTCTCGGTGTCCTCGCGGGCATCATCGGCTCGGGAGGCGGCACCGAAGTCAGCGGCACTGTCGACGGCTTCTCCCCGAATGAGGTGGCGTGGGTGCCACAGCACCCGGTCATGGTTGCGGACACGGTGCGGGAGGAGATGCTGCTGTACCTGTCAGCCCGCCCGTTGACGGGCAGTCGCGTGGATGACGGCCACCGGGCCGGCGCAGTCCAGCGGTGCCTCGCCGCAGCCGGTGCGGCACACCTGGCAGGTAAGCATGCCGCCGAACTGAGTCCCGGGGAACTGCGCCGCGTTGCGCTGGCCCGGGGCCTGGCCCGGATCGAAGCGGGGGCCACCGTGCTGCTGCTCGACGAGCCCACCGCGCACCTGGACCGGGCGTCCGCCGACGTGGTCCACGACGCCATCCGGCACCTCCGTGGCCGGGCGACGGTGATCCTCGTAGCCCACGACCGGCAGACGCGCGAGCTGGCGGACCATATCGTTCCGCTTGCCGGCTCTGCAGACATCCCCGGGGACTCCCACACCGCGGCGGCCCGCGCCGGAACTGCCGTCGCCATCGAGGCGCCCGCGCCGGTGCGAGCCGGGACCGGCACGGACACGCCGCCGGCCATCCCTGCCACGGAGCTGACGGCGTCCACGCAGCACCTGCAGACGGTGCCGCCTGTTGCGGCGCCGCCGACGGCCGGTTTGCTGGCCAGGTTGCTCGCGCCGGTGCGCGGCAGGTTCGCCGGAGCCGGAGTCGTGGGAACCCTGGCTTCGCTCTTTGCCATTGCCCTCTCCGGGCTGTCCGGCTGGCTGATCCTGAGGGCAAGCGAACAGCCTCCCATCCTGTACCTGCTTTCGGCCATCGTGGGCGTCAGGTTCTTCGGAATCGGCCGGGCCGTCCTGCGCTACTGCGAACGGCTGGTGCTCCATGAAGCGGTCTTTGCGTCACTGACCATGCTGCGCGGCCGGCTGTGGGAGTCCCTCAGCCGGCGGGCCCTGTCACTGCGGCGCCTGCTCCAGGGCGGCAACGTCCTCGGAGTGGTCATTGACGACGTCGACACCGTCCGGGACCTGCTGCCGCGGGTGGTCCTTCCGCCCGTTACCGCCGTGGCGGTGGCCGCAGTCGCGGCCGGCACATCGGCCTGGCTGGTGCCGGCTGCCCTGCCTGCGGTCCTGGCCTCGGCGGCCGTCAGCCTTGTCGTGGCGCCCGCGGCTGCGCTGTTTGCCGACCGGATGTCGGCCGGCACAGAACAGCGTCTCCGGTCGGGGGTCCTCCGCCGGGTCGCGGCGGCCCTCGACGCACGGGCGGAACTTCACGCCAACGGTGCGGCAGCGCCGGTGCTCCACGACATCCGCGCCGAGGACCGCGCGGCAACCCGCGCTTCCCAGCGCTCGGCATGGGCCGAGGGGCTCGGCCAGGCCATTACGGTGGCAGCCTGCGGCGCGGGGGCCCTTGCCGGCTCCGTGCTGGCAGCACCACAGGTCCTGGCGGGCGCCGCCGCGGCCCCCACGGTCGCCGTCGTGGTTCTTCTGCAGTTGGCGCTCGTGGAACCTTTTGCCGCCATGACGACGGCGGTACGCCAGTTTCCGGCGCTGCGCGCGGTGCTGCGCCGCGTCAGCGAGTCGGGTGTACTCGGTGCCGGGGGACCGGACACGGACGCACTAGTCCTGCCGGACGCCCGCACGGGCTGCCGTCCGGGCATCGAACTGGCCGGGCTGTCGGCCGCGTGGCCCGGCGGTGCCCCCGTGTTCAGCGACCTGTCCGCAGCGGCGGAACCTGGCCGCTGGCTGGCCGTCACCGGCCCCTCGGGGGCAGGCAAGTCCACGCTGCTGGCGGTCATGCTCGGCTTCCTGCCGGCCCGTGGAGGAAGCATCGCGGTCACGGGGGCCGCGGCCTGGTGCCCTCAGGAGGCACACCTCTTCGACTCGACCATCAGGGGCAATCTGTTGCTGGCACGCCCGGAAAAGCAAGTCTCGGCGGCTGACGCCGAACGGGACATGCGCGAGGCGGTCGCGGCAGTGGGCCTGGACCCGCTGCTGGGCCGGCTGGACGCCGGCCTCGACACCAGGATCGGACCGGGTGGCGCGTTTCTCAGCGGCGGCGAACGGCAGCGGCTGGCCGTGGCCCGCACCCTGATGACCAAAGCCGAGGTAATCCTGCTGGATGAGCCCACGGCCCACCTCGACGCCGAATCCGGCCGTGCGCTGATGGCTGACCTCCGCGCCGGGCTCCGTTCCCGCACGGTGGTGCTGGTGACACACAACCCCGCCGACATCAGTCCCGGGGACGCACTCCTGGCCCTTCGCCAGAGCGGCAATTCCACCGATGCTGAGGTGATGGCGCCGTCGCTGGCGTCCGGCTAGCCTGTTCCCATGACGCGATCAGACGTAGCCGCCGGCTGCACCGTTGACTTTCCAGGGCTGCGGTGGAGGAGCGCCGGGGCCCGGGACCTTGATGCGTGGGCGGCGCTCATCGCCCGGACGGCGGCAGTCGAGAAACCGGTGTGGTTTGAGCACCGGCCGGACCTCGAGCAGCTCATGGAGTCCCGGAAGAATCCGCCGGAGGACAACACCGTGCTGGGATTTGATCCGGAGGGTGTTCCACGGGCGTACGCGCGCATTACCAAGAACACGTCCAGCGATAAGTCGTACGGCTTCGGCTGCGTGGATCCGCGGTGGCAGCGACGCGGCGTCGGCTCTGCGCTGCTCGGGTGGCTTGAGGCCAGGGCGTGGCAGCGCTTTTTGGAGGACGTCGCCGTGGGCGGCCGCGTCACAGCCAGGCTGCGGATCCACAACGAGCAGCAGCACGAGCACCAGGCGGCGCTCTTCACCGCGCGCGGTTACGAGGTGGTCCGCTACTTCAACGAGATGCACCGGCCGCTGACCCCGCCATTGCCGGAGGCGGTCCTCGGCCCGGACCTTGAGCTCGTGACCATGGATCCCGAACTCAGCGAAGCCGTACGGCTCGCGCACAACGACGCTTTCCGCGACCATTGGGGCAGCGAACCCAAGGACGAAGAATCCTGGGGATATGTCGTCAACGACCCGCAGGCCCGCCCCGACCTCAGCGCCGTGGTGCTGGAACGCAGCACCGGCAAGGTGGCGGGCTACCAGCTGGCCGCCCATGACCAGGAAAGTGCCGTGACGCGCGGGTTCAGCGAGGGTTACACCGATCTGCTCGGCGTGCGCCGGAAATTCCGCGGCCGCGGCATTGCACGCGCGCTGCTGGCGGATGCGATGCGGCGGTTCGCTGCGGCTGGGCTCGACGTGGCGTCACTGGATGTCGACTCCGAAAATCCCACGGGAGCGCTGGCACTGTACCTCAAGATGGGCTACCAGCCGGTCAACAGAAGCCTGGCGTGGGACAAGGTTCTCTAGGCCCGTCATGCGCATATTTCCTCACAGAACTGCCAGGCCGCCGGCAGTTACCGCGCCCGGTGCCGGCTACAAGAGGCCGAGGCGCTGGTTGCGGGTCACCGGCATCGTGGCACTCATCGCCGTGGTGTTGGGACTCGCCTCGACGGCAGCCAACGTGCTTTTTGAGCGGGCAGAGAAATCCAGCATCGCGGCGTATGGCGAAAGAATCCAGATCAGCAGCGGCGCCCTCAACGTGTACCGGAACGGACACACCGGCCAACCGCTCGTTCTCCTCAGCGGCCTCGGGACGGCGGCACCCGCCCTCGACTTCGCACCCCTGATCCGGGAACTTGGCAACTTCGACGTCACCGTGGTGGAGGGATTCGGCTACGGCTACAGCGACATGAGCGCCCGGGAGCGCAGCACCGAGAACATCAGCAAGGAGCTCCACGAGGTGCTCACCAAACTCAACATCAAGCGGCCCTATGTCCTGGCAGGACACTCGATCGCCGGCTTCTACACGCTGGATTACGCGAACCGCTACCCGAAGGAAGTGTCGGCGGTGATCGGAATCGATGCCACCATACCGAAAGCGGAGAGCGGACCCGTCGAGCTGCCGCTGCAGGATGCCAGTTGGGAACGGATCCCCTCTGTCACGGGGCTGGTCCGCATCGTGGGTTCAGTGGCCCCCGGCCTTGTCAACCCCGACGGCGACGCCTACACGGCAGACGAACTGGAGCGGATGCGCCTGATGCAGAGCTGGAACTTCGGGAACCAAGCTGTGGTCGACGAAACGGCCCGAATCGGAAACAACGCTGCCGCCCTCAGGGGCGTCAAGTATCCCGATGGGCTGCCCGTACTTGCCTTCATCTCAGACGAAAAGACACCCGAAACACAAACCAAACAGCGCGCTGCGGAAAAGCTGCTGAACAACGTGAGGCGCCACGAGATCGTGACGCTCGACGGCGGACACTACCTGCATTGGACCCAGTCCAAGCGCATGGCGGAACTGATCACCACGTTCCTCGCCAAAGATCACTGACCAATACCCGAAGCGCAGGGCCAGCGGGAGGCCCGGCCTAATTCAGGCTAGCCCTCCACATCCGACAGGTGGTGGGTAACGTCGTGCAGGAAATACTGCGCGAGCGTCAGCACCGTGAATTCCGAACCGTTGCTGCGGAGCCCGGTCCTGCCCCATTGGGATTCCCTGACCCGGGCAAAGGAGGCGGCCACCTGTTCGCCCTCGGCCGTCAGCTCGGCACTGACCGCGGCGGGATCTGACCCGGCGTAATCGCTCTCCACGGCCGTCCGGTCCTGGTCCCAGTTTTCAAAGCGGGCGTTGTCATCGGTGAGCATCAGGTTCAGGCGCCGGTCGAAGAGACTGAAAACATCGCGTACGTGGCAGGCATATTCGAGGGTCGACCAGGTGCTGTCATCGGGGCGCTCAGCAGCGCCCGGACGGCGCAGAACAGCGCGCCACCGGGGGAGCATGTTTTCCACGCTGCCAGGCAGCGTGGACGGCGTGACCGTCGAGGCGTCGAAGCCGCATTCGCTGCACGGGCGGGAGAGGACCCAGGTCCAGTCTTTTTCATCCGGGATGATAGGCATGGCAGTAGTCTAGGCCCGCCGGCAGCGCGGTCAGCCCGGCTGCTCCGCCTCAGGCCACGTCATGCTGGGCCCGATCGCCTCCACAGCCTGCGAGAGCGGAATGCCGGAACCGTCCCGGCGCCCGTGTTCCTGGGGAAGGGAACGGGCCACCCCGGCCAAGGACGAGGCCTTTGCCGGGCCGTGGCCGGCCCAGGCCAGCAGCAGCGTGTCCTCGCCCTTCAGGAACCGGTGTGCCCGGACCCCGGCGGTGGCCCTGCCCTTGGCCGGGTACTCGGACAACGCCGTGACCTTCGCGGCGCCCGGCGCCGTGCCCGGCAGGGCGCCGTCGGTCCCGGAAATCGTGACGACGACGGCGGCCTCGTCGCCGGGGGCGGCGGAACCAAAGAAAATCACCTGGTCGCCGGACGCAAGCTTGATGCCGGCCATGCCACCGGCGGTCCGCCCCTGGGGGCGGACACTTGCCGCGTTGAACCGCAAAAGCTGGGCCTGGCGCGTCAGGAACACGAGGTCGGCGTCGTCGGAACCCGCGGGCGCCACACCCACCACTGCGTCCTTGTCCTTGAGCGCGATGACCTCCCAGTCTTCCCGGTTCAGCGGGTAGTCAGGCTGCACGCGCTTGATGACCCCCTGCGCGGTCCCGATGGCCAGGACCTCATCCAGCGGCGCAAAAGCGACGAGTGTTTCGCCCTTCAGCAGCGTGATGAAGTCCTTGGCCGGGACGCCGCCGGCGAGGTTCGGCAGGCCGGACATCGGCGGGAGGACGGGCATGTCCATGACCTGGATGCGCAGCATGCGCCCCTGCGACGTGACTGCGGCGATCTCACCCCGGGCCGAGGTCTTGATGACGGAGCGGAACACATCATGCTTGGAGCGCGGCCCGGCTTCCGCGAGGCTGTCCTGGTTGGACGTCCTGGCTATCTGGCCCGATGCCGTAAGGATGGCCCAGCAGGGATCATCCGCTATCTCCAAGGCCAGCGGCGCGGCCTTGCCCTTGACGCCGGGGGCGGCCGCCGCAGCGACGGTGGGGGAGACGGCCTCGGATTCCAGCAATACCGTGCGCCGGGGAGTGCCGTATTTCTCCGCAATTTCCGCGAGTTCCCCGGAAACCAGTTCACGCAGCAGCGCGTCGGAACCAAGAATGGCTTCGAGGTCCTCGATCTCGCGGCGGAGCTGGTCCTGCTCCTTCTCGAGTTCGATCCGGGAGTACTTGGTCAGCTGGCGCAGCCGGAGTTCCAGGATGTAGTTGGCCTGGACCTCGGAGAGGTCGTAGATGGACATCAGGCGCTCCCTCGCCGCTGACGCCTCATCCGAGGACCGGATGATCTGGATGACTTCATCGATGTCCACGATGGCAATCAGGAGGCCCTCCACCAGGTGCAGGCGGTCCTTCTTCTTGCCCAGCCGGAACGCGGTCCGGCGGCGGACCACGTTGAGGCGGTGGTCGACATAGACCGTCAGCAGTTTCAGCAGGCCCAGGGTCTGCGGCTGCCCGTCCACCAAAGTGACGTTGTTGATGCCGAAGGAATCTTCCATGGGCGAGTACCGGTAGAGCTGCTGGAGCACCGCGTTTGGGTTGAAACCATTTTTCAGCTCGATCACCAGGCGCAGGCCGTGCTTGCGGTCGGTGAGGTCAATGATGTCGCTGATTCCGGCAAGCTTCTTGCCGTTGACGGCGTCCTTGATCTTCTCGATCACCTTCTCCGGGCCCACCATGTAGGGGAGTTCGGTCACGACGATGCCCGTCCGCCGGGCAGACAGCTGCTCCACCTCCACCTTGGCGCGGGTCTTGAAGGATCCGCGGCCGGTGGCGTACGCGTCCCGGATGCCGTCCAGGCCCACGATCCGGCCGCCCGTGGGGAGATCGGGACCCGGGATGAACCTCATGATGTCTTCCAGGGTGGCGTCCGGGTTGGCGATCAGGTGCCGGGCAGCGGAGATGACCTCCACGAGGTTGTGCGGCGCCATGTTGGTGGCCATGCCCACAGCAATGCCCGTGGCGCCGTTGACCAGCAGGTTGGGGAACGCGGCCGGCAGGACATCCGGCTGGGTGAGCTGGTTGTCATAGTTCGGGACAAAGTCCACCACGTCTTCATCGAGGTGGTCGGTCAGCGTCAGGGCCGCCGCCGCGAGGCGGGCCTCCGTGTAGCGCGGCGCCGCAGGGCCGTCGTCGAGCGACCCGAAGTTGCCGTGTCCGTCGATGAGCGGAAGCCGCAGCGAGAAATCCTGGGCCATCCGGACCATCGCATCGTAGATGGCGGTGTCGCCGTGCGGGTGGAGCTTGCCCATGACCTCGCCCACCACACGGGCGCTCTTGACGTGGCCGCGGTCCGGCCGCAGGCCCATGTCGCTCATCATGTACAGAATGCGCCGCTGGACCGGTTTGAGGCCGTCGCGGGCATCGGGCAGTGCCCGGGAGTAGATGACTGAGTAGGCATACTCCAGGAAGGAGCCTTCCATCTCGGAAGTGACGTCAATGTCTACGATGTTTTCGGTGTAGTCCTGGGCGGTTTCCCCTGACGGGGCTGAAGTCTGGCGGCGGGCCATGGGGCTGGTAAATCCTTTTGGGGTGCACTTCGGGAGTCTTAGCTAGGCTAAGCCTATGGTGGATCAGCCCGGGGACGGCGTATATCCGGAATATTGGGAAGCCGATGTCGTCCTGCGGGACGGCGGGACGGCACACTTGCGGCCCATTCATCCCTCGGATGCTGACGCCGTTCAAGCCTTTCATGCCGGACAGTCGCAGAACTCAATCTACATGCGGTTCTTCGCGTTCAAGGCCCGGCTCTCGAGCAAGGAGCTCAAGCGGTTCACGGAGGTCGACTACCGCAACCGGGTGGCATTCGTGATCACCATCGGCGGGGAAATCATCGGGATCGGCCGCTACGACCGGCTCGACGATCCGGCCGAAGCCGAGGTGGCCTTCAACATCGCCGATGCCCACCAGGGCCGCGGCATCGGCTCCATCCTGCTCGAGCACCTGGCAGCCGCCGCCCGCGAAAACGGAATCCGGAGGTTCGCCGCGGAGGTTCTGCCGGAGAACCGAAAAATGCTGATGGTCTTTTCCGACGCAGGCTATGACGTCAAACGCCATTTTGACGACGGAGTCGTCAGCCTGGAGTTCAACATCGATCCCACCGACAAGTCGCGGGCGGTGATGGAAGCCCGGGAACACCGTGCGGAGGCGAGGAGCGTGCAGGACCTGCTGGCGCCGTCGTCGGTTGCGGTCATCGGGGCCAGCCGCAAGTGGGGCACCGTGGGGTACCAACTGCTGGAACACATCATTGAGGCAGGCTTCACCGGCCCGGTCTATGCCATCAACCCCGAAGCGCTGGAGCTCGCTGGGATGCTGTCCTTCGGCAGCCTCTCGGAGGTACCCGGGCCCGTGCAGCTCGCCATTGTGGCCGTGCCCTACGAGGAAGTCCCCAAAGTGGTGGACGAGTGTGCGGCCGCCGGCGTCAAGGGGATCGTCGTGGCGTCGGCGGGGTTTGCCGAGGAC
The DNA here is from genome assembly GCF_056406715.1 of Arthrobacter sp. P1_B11. Lineage (NCBI taxonomy): Bacteria > Bacillati > Actinomycetota > Actinomycetes > Micrococcales > Micrococcaceae > Arthrobacter > Arthrobacter sp. P1_B11. The sequence continues at coordinate 178,501 of NZ_JBFTZQ010000004.1, read as the reverse complement.
GGCGACCGCGGCCTGGTGCGCCAGCAGGCTTTGGTACGGCAAGCCCGGGCCAACGGCATGCGCGTGATCGGCCCCGCATCGCTGGGCATGGTGAACACGCATCCCGCGGTGTCGTTGAACGCCTCGATGGCCCCCAGCCTGGCCAGGCGCGGCGGCCTTGGCCTCTTCAGCCAGTCCGCCGCGATCGGGGTCGCCGTCTATGCCGCGTCCAGCCGCCGCCGCGTCGGCATTTCCACGTTCCTCTCGGCCGGCAACCGGGCAGATGTCTCCGGCAACGACATGATGCAGTACTGGGAGGACGACGCCGATACCACCGCCGTGGGTCTGTACCTGGAGTCGATCGGCAACCCGCGCAAGTTCTCGCGGCTGGCCCGCCGTCTGGCCCGCATCAAGCCCGTCATCGTTGCCAAGTCCAGCTCCATGGGCCTGCAGCTGCCTCCCGGGCATGCGGTGCGCACCACGCAGGCGCCCGCCGGCGCCGTGGACGCCATGATGCGCCAGGCCGGCGTCATCCGCGTGGAGACCATCGAACAGCTCATGGATGTTGCGCAGATTGTCTCCGCCCAGCCGCTCCCCAAGGGTGCCGGCGTCGCGGTCTTCAGCAACTCCAAGGCGCTGGGAAAGGTGGTGGCGGACAGTGCGGCGGCCCACGGCCTCGGCGTGGAAGAGATCGCGGCCGACCTGGATCTTGACACCGGCATGTCGCGTGCGCTGCCTGCCCTGCAGGGCCGCCTGCGCGAGATCCTGTCGCAGGACGCCGTGCACGCGGCTGTGGTGGCTTTCCTGCCGGCAAGGGGCCTGACAGTGGAGAAGATCGCGGCCGCGCTCGCCGCCTGTTCGGCCGAGGCCGGTAAACCCGTGGTGGCAGCGTTCACCGGCATTCTGGACCCCTCTGTCTATGTGGAGGGCATGGTGGGGGAGGATGCCCGGGCGGAACCGGTCCCGTGCTACTCAAACCCGGGGGCGGCCGTCGCCGCGCTCTCCGCGGTGGTGCGGTACGCCGAGTGGGCGAACCGTGACCAGGGGCTCTTCGCAGACCCGGAGGGCTGTGACCCCGAAGCCGCCCACGCCGACCTGGAACTGATGCTCACGGATGTCAAAGGCGAACAGCTGAAGGAGCTTGCCCCGGCGGACGCTGCGCGCCTGCTGGGGCACTACGGCGTCGAGGTGTTGCCCTCCGCCGGATTCGAAACGGCAGAGGAAGCCGTAGAAGCCGCGGACCGGCTGGGCTGGCCGGTGGCGCTGAAGACCACCGATCCGATGCTGCGGCACCGGCTCGACCTTGGCGGCGTGAGGCTGGACATCCAGGACCCAGAGTCCCTCCGGCTGAACATTCAGCAGATGCGGCGCGCACTCGAGCCTTACGGTTCCTCGTCGCTGGAGGTGCAGACAATGGCGCCGGTGGGCCAGGCCTGCACATTCCGCGCCATCGAGGACCCGCTGCTGGGGCCGGTTGTCTCGTTCGGGCTCGCGGGCGATGCCGTCAACCTGCTGGACGACTGGGCACACCGGGTGCCGCCGCTGTACGGTGCGGATCTCCGGGACTTCATCCGGAGCCCCAGGGCGTCCCGCAAGCTCTTCGGCTACCAGGGGCTTCCGGCCGTCGACGTTGCCGCGCTTGAAGACCTCGCCGCGCGTCTTTCCCGGCTCAAGGACACCCATCCGGAAATTGCCCTTGTGGAGTTCAACCCGGTCCTGGCCACACCGCGGGGCGCCTTCATACTGGGCGCGGACGTCCGGATCGGCAACGCTGCCCAGCGCACGGACAGTGCCCGCCGTGCCATGAGCAGCTGACCCCGGGTTAGCATGTGCCAAGCCGATCTGTGAAAATGGGGAAATGAGCTCCCAGCCTCCCACCTCGAAGCCTCAAGCGCCCGACCACAGCCCCCAGGCTTCCGTTCACCACAGCTCACACAACCACACGGCCCAGGGCCAGAGCCTGGACGGGGCCCTTCAGCAGGCCGGCTTCTACCCGCGACTGGTGGCCGACGTCGTGGATGACGCACTTGACGGACGGGACTGCGTGGCGCACCTTGTGCACCTCGAAACGCATTTCGACCGCGCCGAAGTCCGGCGGCACATCACCGTGCTGGTGCTTACCGACGACATGCTGGTGATCACGCATGTGGACGACCAGCAGCTCGATGACGCGGGCGAACAGATCGTGGCGCAGATTTCCACGGAGTCCGTACCCGTGACGCAGATCCGTTCCGTGGTGCTGAGCTACATGTACGCGCAGCCGCAGAACTACAAGCCCTCGGACCCCGTGCGTGAAGTCACGCTGGCCATCGCCTGGTCCGGCGGCCAGAGGCTCGAGATGGGCCCGGCAAGCTGCGGCGACCCTCAGTGCGAGGCAGACCACGGCTACAGCGGAACCATTGCCCAGGAGGACATCGTCCTGCGCATCAGCGCCGAGGCCGACGGACTCCAGGCGGTCCAGGACGCCAAGCTTTTTGCCCGGGCATTGCGGGCCGTCAACACGGCGTCCGCTGCCCCCGTTCCGCACGGGCTCCCTGCATCGCAGCCGCGCCCCCGGATGGGCGTCTTCTCGAACCGCCTAAGCCGCGGACACCAGCGCTGAAATGGGGCCCGACCACGACCTCCCCACCCCCGCCGCCCCGTTGACACTTTCCGCAGCACCGTCGCTTCCGCCCGCACCCGCCTACGGCCGGCGTTCCGTTGCCGAGGTGCTGGGCAGCGCCGCGGCGAGCCTCGGGGTCGACGGCTTCGAAAACAGGCTCGGCCTGCCACCGGCCAAGCGAATCTGCGTTGTCCTCGCCGACGGGCTGGGCCGCAGCCTCCTGAAACAAAAGTCCGCCCACACACCCTTCCTTCGCGACGTCATGCAGCAGGGCCAGGGGGCGGTGCCGGTGTGGCTGGACTCCGCGTTCCCGTCCACCACGGCGGCCTCCCTCGCGAGCCTTGGCACGGGCCTGGCTCCCGGCCAGCACGGACTCGTGGGATACGACGTCCTTGATCCGTCCCAGGACAAGGTGGTCAACATGCTGGGAAACTGGGACGCCGACGTGGACCCCCATGACTGGCAGCCTTTCCCCACAGTTTTTGAACGCGCCGCGGAGCAGGTCGACGTCACCACCGTCAGCCTTCCCCAATTCGGCGACTCGCCCATGACAAGGGCTGCCCTCCGGGGCGGCACGTTCGTTTCGGCGACCACCTCGCACGCCCGGACCGCTGCCGCGGCCGAGGTGATGGCGGGCTCCGACGCTTCCCTCATGTACTTCTACGTGAACGACCTCGACAAGGCCGGCCATCGCTACGGGTCCCAATCGCCGCAGTGGGAGCACCAGCTCGAGGAGCTGGACGCCACGGTCAAGCGCCTCCACGCGACTCTTCCGGCCGGAACCACTGTGCTGGTCACGGCCGACCACGGCATGCTCGATGTGGCCGAAGCCCAGCGGATCGACTACTCCGCCGACCCGGCGCTCGTGGCCGGTGTCAGGCACACTGCAGGGGAGCCGCGAATGCTCCACCTGTACCTTGAGGACGATGCCTGGAACGGCGACGGCGGTACCACCCGGCAGCGCTTGCTTGACGCCTGGCGCGGCCGGTTCGGTGACCGGATCTGGGCCTTTACCCGGGAAGAGGCGATTGCCGCCGGCCTGTTCGGGCAGGTCAGGCCGGCCGTGGAACGGCGGGTCGGAGACGTCATGATCGCCGCCCGCGATGCGCTGGCTTTCTACGACACACGCCGCGTGCGCCCCACGGCCATGGAAGTGGTGGGGCAGCACGGCTCCCTGACCAAGGCGGAACGCGAAGTGCCGCTGCTATGCTTCCAGGCTGCGGGCAAGGCCCCCGGCCGCAGGGGAGCCCGTGGCTGAGCTCGTCTTCTTCTCGGGAACCATGGACTGCGGAAAGTCCACCCTTGCCCTTCAGATGGACTACAACCACCGTGCCCGCGGACGCGGCGGGGTCCGCTTCAGCTGCAATGACCGCGCCGGCGGCTCCCGGATCTCAAGCCGTCTGGGGCTCGAAACGGACGCCGTGGAGGTCGTGGACACCACGGACTTCTGGGACGAAGTGGTACTCCGCCGGACCCAGGGGATCCGCGTCGACTACCTCATCTGCGACGAAGCACAGTTCTACTCGCCTGGGCAGGTGGAGCAGTTGGCACGTGTCGTGGACGAGATCGATGTTGACGTCTTCGCCTTTGGAATCACCGCGGACTTCCGGACCCGGCTGTTCCCCGGTTCACAGCGGCTTATTGAACTGGCGGACCGCGTGCAGGTCCTCCAGGTGGAGGCCCTCTGCTGGTGCGGGCGGCGTGCCACGCACAATGCCCGGACGGTAGACGGCGTCATGGTCATGAAGGGTGCCCAGGTGGTGGTGGGCGACGTCGAGATGGGCGGCGATATGGCGGTTTCCGGTGCGGAGACCGATTCCACAAGTTCGAGTCAGGTGCCGGTCGTTGGCTACGAGACGCTCTGCCGTCGCCACTTCATGCGCCGCGTCACCGCCCACGGCGCCAACATCATGGCCCAGCAGGACCAGCTGCTTCCGTTCGACGTCGACGCCTGCTTGTGGCAGGGAGCCAGCAGCCGTGCCGGCAGGACGGCTGCCGACGGCTGAACGCGACCTAGTCGCCCCTGGTGCCGAAGACTATTTCGTCCCAGCTCGGCACGCTGGAGCGCTTCGGCCTTGACGGCTGGCGCTCAGGTTCGTCCCGGTCCGGTTCCGGACGCGCGGATGAACCCTGGTCCGTTGCGGACCTGCCGGCGTCCAGCCGGCGCCGGGGGGTTCCCCCGCCGAGCAGCTCGTCAAGACCGACGTTACCGCCGGCAGGTCGGTCCGGACTGTCCGCCGGCGGGTTCATTGGCTTGTCCGTGGCCGCCGGGGCGGCCGGACCTTCCTTGCCCGCAGTGCCGGCCGGGCGAAGAGGGGACGGGACGATGGTGATTTCCCGCGTATCAGTGCTGACGCCGTCGTGAAGCTTGAGGGAATCGTCGGCTGAATCCTGGTGCTGGGGTGCGAGGCTGAGGCGGGACAGCATGGAGGGCCGGCCGTCACGCCGTCGGGTCAGCGGACCAAACTGGGCTGCCGGCGAATCGGATGATTCCGCTTCCGCGGCCTCCGGTTCTGGTTCTTCCGCATCCGCGCCGGATCCGTGAGGAATTTCCGGCAGCCTCGGGTGGGCCGCCGGGACCCCGTTGGTCAGCAGGAGCGCCAGGGCGTCGTCGCTGTTCTCATCCAAGCCAAGCCGCTGCCCCCTCCGGGAGCGCAGCATGTCCAGCAGGCCGTCGGCCTCCTTCTGCTGCTCTGCTCCGTTCCGGGCGGCAGTTTCGGCGTCCGTTTCAAAATCGAAGGGGCGGTCTGAAACCGCTGACAGGCGGCGTGCGGGAACCGGACCGTCCAGGGGTTCAAGCTCACTGAGCTGCTGCGCCCAACGGTTGGCATTCTGCAGCGACTTGCGGGAGGGATTGAACGTCCACATGGCCGGAGGCTCTTCGCCGATGCTGGAATGGCCGCCCGGCTGGGCATCGAACCTCGCCACGACCGTCCAGGTTCCGTCCGGGCGCCGCCAGGAATCCCATTCCAGCGTGGAGGACTCAATGCCGTGGGCGGTCAGGCGGTGGGCCACCATGTCCGCCAAAGTGGCCGGATGATCGCCGAAGGCCGCCCGGTAGATGTCGTGGCCGGGAGCGGGAGTCGCGACCTCCACTTTGCGGGCCTGCTGGGCTACGTACTCGCGTTCGGCCAAGACCGGTCCCTCGTACCGTTCAACCTTTTCCAGCGGCATTCCGGACGCAGCCGCAACCTCGGCGGCCGTTGAGCCGCTCCGGATCCTGGCCTGGATATCGCGCGGGGACATGGCCACAACCGGCGCGGCCGATGCCCGCACGGCAGGCCGGCTTGCCGCCAGCCGTAAAGCTTCATTGATCGGCAGCTGGAACATCTCGCCGCCGGTGCCGCACAACAGGAGATGCTCCCCGTCGTCGTGGACGCCTACAAGCCGTAGATCCTGCATACAATCCTCCACCCTGGCATTACTATCAATCGAAACTCTGCCACCCAAGCCTGTCTTTTCCTGTTAGGACGAAGGGCGCGCCGCGAAATTCCGGGACTTTCGGCCACAGGGACGGCATTGCCGCCGGCGGTGGGAAGCCGCTGAAGACTGCTTGGGCGCAGGTATGGCTTTTCCCTGCAGCTTAGGGAAAAATGTGCCCCGGACCGGGCACAAACTGGCGGCGTCCGGCGTTGTGCACGTTGAATTACCCACCCGAGTCAACGGAGTGTGAGCAGCAGGCCATGGCGACAGACTATGACGCGCCGAGGAAGTCGGAAGAGGACCTCAACGAGGACTCGATTGAGGAGCTGAAGACCCGCCGTGCCGACAAACCGACGGCAGTGGTTGAAGAAGACGAAACCGACCTCGCTGAGGGGTATGAGCTGCCCGGCGCAGACCTGTCCGGTGAGGAACTGCTGGTCCGCGTCATGCCCGCCCAGGCCGACGAATTCACATGTTCCTCATGCTTCCTGGTCCGGCACCGTTCGCAGATCGCCCGTGAAAAGGACGGCCACCTGTACTGCCGCGACTGCGAAGGCTGAGGCCCGGCGAGCTACCTTGCGTTGAGTGCTGCCACCAGTTCATCCGGGCGGCGGGTGGAGGTCAGCCAGTACGGGGTGGGATCCGAGGTGTCGTTGATTTCAATGCGGACCACCGGATCTATCCAGCCGCGGATGCACAGGTAAGCGAGGCCGTTGAGGCGCGTGCCGCGTTCGGCCGTGGCTTCCTTGCCGCGGAACGCCTCCGCAGGCCCGGTGAGCCCGCGTTCAATGCTGGCCCGGCCCACCTGAAGCGTCCGGGCCGTCACTGTCAGCGCAGGCGTGGACAGTACCAGCAGGGCCGTCTCGACGGCGAACAGGACTACGGCCGCCGTGATTCCCGCGGTCATGCTGATGGGGGCGAACACCAGAATGCCGGCGCTGGCCAAGCCCGCAGCGACCAGCCAGATCCAGGCTCCCGGCCACAGCTTTTCGGTGAAAAGTACGGTGTCATCCTGTGAAGGCTGGTGGTGTGCAGGCACGGCTGCGCTTGATTCGGGCATGCACCCAGCTTTCCATCTTTGCCGTGCCATTTCATCCCGGCCGGTTCGGTCCTGCCAGGGCGCCGGGCCGGTAGGACTATGGCGCCCCCGGGCGATAGAGTGAGGAACTGTGACTGACGAAATAACAGCCATTACGCCTCCGCTGCAGCATGCGGCACCTGGAGCTGCGTCACCCGCAACAGCGGAAGCGCCGCCCGCAGCAGAATATGGAGCCCCAACTGTGCAGGTTCAACTGAAAATGCTCGACGCCGGCCTGGCGGCGCCGTCCTACGCCCACCCCGGTGACGCCGGGGCAGACCTGCGCGCCCGCGAGGATGTGGTCCTGGAACCGGGGGAGCGGCGCCTGGTGCCCACCGGGGTGTCGATCGCCCTGCCGGACGGCTTTGTGGCACTGATCCACCCGCGCTCTGGCCTTGCCACGAAACACGGGCTGACGGTGGTCAACGCGCCGGGAACTGTCGATGCGGGCTACCGCGGTGAAATCGCGGTGACGCTGCTGAACACGGACAAGGACAAGGCCATAGAACTCCGGCGCGGCGATAGAATTGCACAGATGGTCATCCAGCGTGTGGAGTACGCGCAGTTCGTTGCCGTGGGGGAGTTGAGCGACTCTGTCCGCGGTGCCGGAGGCTTCGGCTCCACGGGCGGCTTCGCCGTTCCTGGCGCCTAGTTCCGCAGCGGAAACGGCCCACGCCGGAAACCCTGAGCGTTTCCGGCGGGCGAAGCCTCCCGGACAGCGCGCCCGGCGGTCAGCGAAGACAAGATGCGGCGCCCGCGCGGCCGGCGCGACAAGATCACAACTAAGGAGACAACCCCATGGTTTTTGGGCGTGGCAGGAAAGCCAAGAAGGAAGAGGCCACAGAGCCGGCGGAAGTCCGCGAGGGCAACGCCGCCGATGCCGCTGACGACGCCACGGAAACATCCGGACGCAGCGCCACCGGCCCCTTCGATGTCTCAGAGATCAGCAACAGGGACGGCTATGTGGATCTGGGTGCCCTGCTCATTGCACCCCGGGACGGGCTACAGCTGCGGCTTGAGGTCGAGGAGGCCACCCAGCGGGTGGTGGCAGTAACCATGGACCTGGAGGGGTCGAGCCTGCAGTTGCAGGCCTTCGCCGCACCGCGTTCCGAAGGCCTGTGGGACGAGATCCGCGAGCAGATCGGCCAGTCGGTGGGCGGCCAGGGCGGCCAGGTGGAAGAGATCCAGGGCGGCTTCGGCACGGAGCTCGTGGCCAAGCTCCCCTCTGGCATCAGCGACGGCAGCCAGGGATACCGCGTTGCCCGCTTTATCGGCGTTGACGGTCCGCGCTGGTTCCTCCGCGGCGTGTTCGGCGGCGAAGCGGCACTGAACCGCGACGCCGCGGCCGGTCTCGAGGAGCTTTTCCGCAAGATTGTGGTGATCCGCGGCGACAACCCCATGCCCCCACGGGATCTCCTGCAGCTGCGTCTGCCCAAGGACGCCACGGGATCCGTGCCTCCCGGGGCCCCGGAGTTCCAGCAGCCTGAGCGCGGTCCGGAGATCACCCAGATTGGTTGATGCCGGCAGCCACCCGCAGGTCGAGCCGGTGCCCATCAGGGGGCTGCCGGAGCGGGGCCACGTGCTGTGTCACGGATTCATCGAATCGGTGACCTATGTGCCCGCCACCCAGGTGGCGGCATTCACCGTCATGGTGACAGACCACGACATTCCTGCCGGGGCGACGCGGGCGCGAATTTCACCGTCCACGGCAACGGCGGTCCCGGCACTGCCGGCGGAATCCTCTGCGGCGCCGTCGGCGGGCACGGGCAGGAACCGGCTGTCAATGACCCAGCGCGGCCGGCTGCGGGTCATTTGGCTGGGGCGCCGCCGGGTTCCCGGCATCGACGCCGGGACGGAAGTCCGGCTGGAGGGCATGCTGACCGTGCGGGACGGTGTGCCAACCATGTTCAATCCCCGCTACGAGATATTGTCCCGCCAGGAGAACCAATGACATCGCCTGAAAACCCTGAACCGGGAACCGAACGGCCGGAACCCAAGTCCGTGCCGGACGCTCCGGGCCTTGCGGGACTTGCCGAGGGCTACGCATCCAAGGCAGGTTTGCACCGCACGGATGATGGCCGCATTGACGTCCTGAAGAGCGCCGGCGGCTACCAGGGGATCGCAGAGAGCATTCTTCCTGGCCTGGTGTTCCTTATCAGCTTCACGCTCACGGCTGCTTTGACGCCCTCGCTCATTGCAGCCCTCGCTGCTGCCGCTGTGTTTACCGTGGTGCGGCTCGTCCAACGCCGCCCGCTGACCCAGGCCCTGGCCGGAGTCGTCGGCGTCGGCATATCCGCCTGGCTTGCCAACAGCACCGGCAAGGCGGAGGATTTCTACCTTCCCGGATTCCTGACCAACGCGGCGTACATCCTCGCGATGGTCATCTCGATCGCCGTCAGGTGGCCCATTGCCGGGCTGCTCTTCGGCTTCATCAGAAACGAAGGCCTTGACTGGCGTCAAAGCCCGGCACGGGTACGCGCCTACCGGCTGGGCACGTGGATCATCGTCGGGGTGCTGGCGCTTCGCCTTCTGGTGCAGGTGCCGCTGTACCTCATGGGCCAGGACGGTCTCGCGGCGCTGGCTACCACGAGGCTCATCATGGGGGCGCCGCTGTACATCCTGGGCGTGTGGCTGGCCTGGCTGATCACCAGGCCGGCCACCGTGCCCGGGACTCAGCCGTCGAAGCCGTCGTCCTCTACCGACTGATCCAGCCCCGTCCGCTGGACGGCCGCCCCGGCGGGAACGTCGGCTGACTCTGCCGTTTCCGGCTCGTCGGCATGGTTCGGCTCGTCGCGTGATCCAGGCGAGAGCAGTTCACGCAACTGGTCTTCCGCGGCAATCGTGGTGACGAAGAACAGCTCGTCGCCGCCGTCAATGACGTCGTCCCGGCTGGGCGTAATAGGTGCCTGGTCGCGGAGGATGGCCACGAGCGTTGAGTCCTCCGGCCAGTCAATGTCACCCACGGTGAGCCCGATGGCGTGCGAGTCGTGCGGCACCGTGAACTCCACGAGGGACGAAACGCCGGTCTGCAGCGTGAGCAGGCGGACGAGGTCACCGATCTCCACCGCTTCCTCGACCAGCGCCGTCATGAGCTGCGGCGTGTTAACCGCGACGTCGACGCCCCAGGAATCATTGAACATCCAGTCATTCTTCGGGTTGTTGACCCGCCCGACCGTGCGGCCGACGCCGAATTCGGTCTTGGCCAGCAGCGACACGACGAGGTTGACCTTGTCATCACCGGTGGCCGAGACCACCACGTCAGCGTCGTCGAGCTTCGCGTCCTGCAGGGTGCTCAGTTCGCAGGCGTCGCCGACCAGCCAATGCGCTCCCCGCAGCCCGCTCCGGCCAATGACTTCCGGCTTGAGATCGATCAGCAGAATCTCGTGCTTGTGGGCCAGCAGCTCACGGGCGATCGAGGAACCGACGCTTCCGGCTCCGACGATGACGACTTTCACTTAAGACTCCTTGGCGGGTGCTTTGGCCAGAATATGGGCTACTTCGGCGCTGCGGTCCAGGCGCAGCATGGCGTGGACCGTATCGCCGTCCTGGTACGAGGTGCCCGGAGAGGGAAGCATCCCTTCGCCGAACCGCGTCAGGTACGCGATGCGCATATCGGCGGCCTTTTCGATGGCGGACACGGCATGGCCGATCCAGCCCGGATCGAGGTCGATTTCGGCCAGGACGAGCCTGCCGGACGGTTCGCGGAAGTCGCCGGCGAGGTGCTGTTCCGGCAGGATCCGGCGCAGGACCTGGTCCGCGCTCCAGCGCACGGCGGCCACCGTGGGGATGCCAAGCCGCTGGTAGATTTCGGCCCGGCCCGGGTCATAGATCCTGGCAACCACATGAGGCACATGGAAGGTCTCGCGTGCCACGCGGGTGGCAAGGATGTTGGAGTTGTCACCGCTGGAGACCGCTGCGAAAGCGTACGCCTCGGCAACTCCGGCCTGCTTCAGCGTGTCCCGGTCGAATCCGACGCCGGTGACTTTCCTGCCGGTGAAGCCCGAACGGAGCCGGCGGAAGGCCCTGTCATCCTGGTCGATAATGGCCACTGAATGGCCTGCGTCCTCCAGCGTGTGCGCCAAGGTAGCCCCCACGCGCCCACAACCCATGATCACGAAGTGCGCCACCCGTGTCTCCTCAACTTCTCGCCGACTGCTCCGTAAGACTCTACCGCCGGAATCCCGCCATGACATCGCGTGCGAATCAGACTAACTTTGTGTGGTGCTGACAATTCTGAATGCCGTGAAGCGGGTGCTGGTGGGGAGGCCCTTCCGGAACGACCGGCTGGCCCACACGCTCCTGCCGAAGCGGATCGCGCTCCCCATCTTCGCCTCGGACGCGTTATCGTCGGTTGCCTATGCGCCGGACGAAATCCTGCTCACCCTGGCCCTGGCGGGCGTAAGCGCGGTGGCGCTGTCCCCGCTGGTTGGCCTGGCCGTCATGGTGGTGCTCCTGACGGTCGTGGCGTCCTACCGGCAGAACGTGCACGCCTACCCCTCCGGCGGCGGCGACTACGAGATCGCCAACGTGAACCTGGGAAAGTATGCCGGGCTGACCGTTGCCTCTGCCCTGCTCGTTGACTACGTGCTGACCGTGGCCGTGTCAATGTCGTCAGCGGCCGCGTACCTCACCACGGCGATACCCTCGCTCCACGGCCAGCAGGCCATGATCGCGACCATCGGTGTGGTGGTGCTGGCGCTCGTGAACCTGCGCGGCATCAAGGAAGCGGGCAGCGTTTTTGCAGTCCCCACCTATATCTTCATGGCATCAATCCTGGGCATGACCATCGTCGGGGTCTTCCAGGCTGTCACAGGGCAGCTGCGCCAGGCGCCGTCGGCGGCGTTCACGATTGTTCCGGACCCCGGTTTCGACCAGGGCCTCGTCGGCCTGGCCGGGGCCTTCCTGCTGCTGCGTGCATTTTCCTCCGGAGCTGCAGCCCTGACCGGCGTGGAAGCCATCAGTAACGGCGTGCCGAACTTCCAAAAGCCCAAGAGCAAGAACGCGGCCACCACGCTGCTGCTGCTCGGAGTCATCGGTTCGGCCATGCTGGCGGGCATCATCTATCTTGCCAACGCCACGAAGGTCCACATTGTTCTGGACCCGGCCAAGGAATTCCTGCTGAACGGCAAGCCGCTGCCGGAGGACTACATCCAGAACCCGGCCATCAGCCAGATTGCGCAGACCATTTTCGGGGCCGGCTCGATCCCGTTCTACATCGTGGTGGCCGCCACCGGCGTCATCCTCGTCTTTGCCTCCAACACGGCCTTCAACGGCTTTCCGGTCCTGGGATCCATCCTGGCCCAGGACGGCTACCTTCCCCGCCAGCTCCGCACCCGCGGCGACAGGCTGGCGTTCAGCAACGGCGTCCTCGCGCTGGCCGCCGGCGCGCTCGTGCTGATCCTCGCCTTCAACGCGGACGTCACCAAGCTCATCCAGCTCTACATCGTCGGCGTCTTCATATCCTTCACAGCCAGCCAGATCGGCATGGTCCGGCACTGGGGCCGCGAGTTGAAACTGGCCAAGGACAAGGCACTGCGGCGCCGCATGATCAAGTCCCGCACCATCAACATGATCGGCTTCGGCATGACGGCCCTCGTGCTGGTGATCGTGCTCATCACCAAGTTCGAACAGGGCGCATGGATTGCCCTGCTGGCCATGTTTGTCCTGTTCCTCATCATGTGGAGCATCCGCGCCCATTACGACAACGTGGCGAAGGAACTGGCCGTGGACGAGGACTCCTCACCGCGAGCACTGCCCACGCGGGTCCACGCCGTGCTGCTCGTGTCCCACGTCCGCAAGCCCGTTCTGCGGGCCCTGGCCTATGCCCGTGCCTCGCGTCCGTCCCGGCTGGATGCGATCACGGTGGACATCAACGCCGAGGAAACCGCGCACACGCTTGCCGACTGGGAAAAGCTCGAAATCCCGGTGCCGCTGACCGTGCTCGCGAGCCCCTATCGCGAGACCATCACGCCCATCATGGACTACATCAAGAGCATGCGAAGGGACTCGCCCCGCGACCTCATCGTCGTGTACATCCCCGAGTATGTGGTGGGCAAATGGTGGGAGCAGCTGGTCCACAACCAGACTGCCCTGCGGATCAAGACCAGGCTCCACTTTGAACCCGGCGTCATGGTGGCCAGTGTCCCGTGGCAGCTCAAATCCTCCGAAGAAGCAAAGAAACTGCAGGACATCCAATGAACCCCGACACCATGACCTCCTCAGCCGGCGTGGAACTGGTGGTGGACATCGGCCCCGTGGCCCACGGCGGCCATTGCGTCGCGCGGCACGAGGGGCGCGTTGTTTTCGTCCGCCACGGCGTCCCCGGCGAGAAAGCACGAATCCGGCTGACGGACGCGGGGGAGTCGGCCAAGTTCTGGCGCGGCGACGTCGTGGAGGTCCTGGAGCCGTCACCGGACCGTGTGCCGCACTTCTGGCGGGTGGCGGATTCACTCACGTCGTGGGAGCACGGGCGGCCGCCGGTCGGCGGCGCCGAACTGGGACACATCTCCCTCGAGCGCCAGAGGCGCCTCAAGTCCGACGTGCTGGCCGAACAGCTCAAGCGGCTGGCCGGCGTCGAACTTTCTCCCGAGGTGGAAGCTGTGGGCGCCGCGGCCGCGGACAGCGGTGATACGAACGACGGCGGTGCGGGCCTCGCGTGGCGGACCCGGGCAGGTTTTGCAGTCACCGCCGGCGGCAAGCTGGGCATGCACGCCCACCGTTCGGAGCAGGTTATTCCGGTCAGGGAGATGCCGCTGGCGGTCGCGGCCGTGAACGACCTGCGTCTGTGGGACATCGACCTGCAGGGCATCGAGCGCGTTGAAGTGGCTGCACCGGCCAACGGTTCGCGGCCGCTCGTGCTCCTCGCTCCAGCGCCCGGCACCCGCGCCAAACGGCTCAGCACCATCCTGGCACAGCTTCCGGCGGAGGTCTCAGTAGCCAGCTACGACCCCACTAATGACGAGACGCTGCAGCTGCGAGGCCGGACGTGGGTGCAGGAGTCAGCGGCGGGACACGACTACAGGGTCACGGGTGCCGGCTTCTGGCAGATCCACCGCGACGCCCCTGAAACGCTGGTGGGGGCCGTGACCGGCTTCCTGCACGACGGCGGGTTCCTGGAGCCGGGTGCGGCGGTCGCCGACCTCTATGCCGGGGCCGGGCTGTTCACGGCACCGCTTGCCGACGCCGTTGGTGAGACGGGTTCGGTGCTGTCGGTGGAAGGTGCACCCGGAACGAGCCGGGACGCGCGGAAAAACCTGCACAGTGCCCCACAGGTGGAAATTGTGCAGGGCCGCGTGGAGCGCGTGCTGCGCCAGAACCCCCGCAGCTTTGACGCCCTCCTGCTGGATCCGCCGCGTGCCGGTGCAGGCAAGGCAGTGGTCAGCCAGCTGATGGCCGCAAACCCGCGTGCCATCGCCTACGTGTCCTGCGACCCTGCATCGTTTGCCCGAGACATCGGGTACTTCCAGCAGGGCGGCTGGTCCCTCTCGGCGCTTCGGGCGTTCGACCTGTACCCGCACACGCACCATCTGGAGACCGTGGCTCTGCTGACTCCCCGCGGCTGATGTGACTAGGATGGGCCTAGTAGTCCCACGTCGCGCGCCGTATTCTCGGCTGACCCCATGCTCTTTTGTAAGACCTTGTACTAATTAGGATGACCTAACTAGCAAGCGGTCTACCGCGCGACAAAGATGAAACTGTTGCGAGAGGAGTCCTGCGATGAGCATTGTGGACAGCTTCGGTTCAAAAGGCAAACTTAATGTAGCCGGTACCGAATACGAAATTTTCCGGTTGAACTCCGTTGAAGGTGCAGAAAACCTTCCGTTCAGCCTCAAGGTATTGCTTGAAAACCTGTTGAGGACCGAGGACGGCGCGAACATCACGGCCGATCACGTCCGAGCACTGGCCGGCTGGGATCCCAGCGCCGAGCCCGACACTGAAATCCAGTTCACGCCGGCGCGCGTGATCATGCAGGACTTCACTGGCGTGCCCTGCGTAGTGGACCTGGCCACCATGCGTGAGGCGGTCAAGGAGCTTGGCGGCGATCCGAAGAGGGTGAACCCGCTGGCACCTGCCGAGATGGTGATTGACCACTCAGTGCAGATCGACGTCTTCGGTAACTCCGGCGCACTGGAGCGCAACATGGAGATCGAATACCAGCGTAATGGTGAGCGCTACCAGTTCCTGCGCTGGGGCCAGACCGCGTTTGACGACTTCAAGGTTGTCCCGCCGGGAACCGGCATCGTGCACCAGGTCAACATCGAGTACCTGGCCCGCACCGTCATGACCCGCGAGGTTGATGGCGCACTGCGCGCCTACCCCGACACCTGCGTCGGCACCGACTCGCACACCACCATGGTCAACGGCCTCGGTGTGCTCGGCTGGGGCGTCGGCGGCATTGAAGCCGAGGCGGCCATGCTGGGCCAGCCCGTGTCGATGCTCATCCCGCGCGTCGTCGGTTTCAAGCTGACCGGCTCCATCCCGGCCGGCGCCACCGCCACGGACGTCGTGCTGACCATCACGGAACAGCTGCGCAAGCACGGTGTGGTGGGCAAGTTCGTGGAGTTCTACGGCGAAGGTGTGGCGGCAGTGCCGCTGGCCAACCGCGCCACGATCGGCAACATGAGCCCGGAGTTCGGCTCCACGGCCGCAATGTTCCCGATCGACGACGTCACGTTGGACTACCTGCGCCTCACCGGCCGCTCGGACGAGAACGTCGCCCTGGTTGAGTCCTACGCGAAGGAACAGGGCCTCTGGCACGATCCTTCCCGCGAGATCAAGTTCTCCGAGTACCTCGAGCTGGACCTGTCCACGGTTGTTCCCTCCATCTCCGGCCCGAAGCGTCCCCAGGACCGCATCGAGCTCACGGACGCGAAGGAGCAGTTCCGCAAGGACATCCACAACTACGTCAGCATCGAAGACGGCAGCGTGGACGAGTCCCTGGAAGAGTCCTTCCCGGCCTCCGATCCGCCCTCCTTCACCCACGCTGATTCCCACACCACGGAAACTGCACGCGTTGAGTCGGCCGCCAACGGCGCCGAAGGCCGTCCGTCCAGCCCCGTCCACGTGGTCACCGAAGATGGCCGCGAGTTCGAGCTGGACCACGGTGCCGTGTCGATCGCCTCGATCACGTCCTGCACCAACACGTCCAACCCGTCCGTGATGCTTGCGGCCGCACTGTTGGCACGCAACGCCGTCGACAAGGGCCTGGCCTCCAAGCCGTGGGTCAAGACCTCCGTAGCCCCTGGCTCTAAGGTTGTCACCGACTACTACGAGAAGTCCGGCCTGACCCCCTACTTGGAGAAGCTCGGCTTCTACATCGTGGGCTACGGCTGCGCCACCTGCATCGGTAACTCCGGCCCGCTGGACGCGGAAATCTCCGAGGCCATCCAGGCCAACGACCTTTCCGTCACCGCTGTGCTCTCGGGCAACCGCAACTTCGAAGGCCGCATCAACCCGGACGTGAAGATGAACTACTTGGCGTCCCCGCCGCTGGTCATCGCCTACGCCTTGGCCGGTTCCATGGACTTCGACTTCGACACCGACGCCCTGGGCCAGGACGAGGCCGGCAACGACGTCTTCCTGAAGGACATCTGGCCGAACCCGGTCGAGGTCCAGCAGGTCATCGATTCCTCGATTGACAAGGAAATGTTTGCCCGCGGCTACGAGGGCGTCTTCGACGGCGACGACCGCTGGAAAGCACTCGACACCCCGGCTGGCGACACTTTCGCCTGGGACGAGAAATCCACGTACGTCCGGAAGCCCCCGTACTTCGAGGGCATGAAGGCACAGCCGGAGCCCGTCACTGACATCTCCGGCGCCCGCGTGCTGCTCAAGCTCGGCGATTCGGTCACCACCGACCACATCTCCCCGGCTGGTTCGTTCAAGTCGGACACCCCTGCCGGCCAGTACCTGCTGGCCAACGGTGTGGAGCGCAAGGACTTCAACTCCTACGGCTCGCGCCGTGGCAACCACGAGGTCATGATCCGCGGCACGTTCGCCAACATCCGCATCAAGAACCAGCTGCTTGACGGCGTCGAGGGTGGCTTCACCCGCGACTTCAGCCAGGCAGACGGTCCGCAGGCGTACGTTTACGACGCAGCCCAGAACTACCAGGCAGCCGGCACCCCGCTGGTGGTCCTGGCGGGCAAGGAGTACGGCTCCGGCTCATCCCGTGACTGGGCCGCCAAGGGCACCGCCCTGCTGGGCGTCAAGGCCGTCGTCGCCGAGAGCTACGAGCGCATCCACCGCTCCAACCTGATCGGCATGGGCGTCCTTCCGCTGCAGTTCCCGGCAGGCGAGTCCGCTGCCACGCTCGGACTGACCGGTACGGAGACCTTCGCGGTTGAGGGCGTGACAGCCCTGAACGAAGGCACCACGCCGAAGACGCTCAAGGTGACCGCCACGGCTGAAGACGGCACCGCCAAGTCCTTCGATGCGGTTCTCCGCATCGATACCCCGGGCGAGGCCGACTACTACCGCAACGGCGGCATCCTGCAGTACGTGCTTCGGCAAATTAGCGGTTCTTGAGCTGATCGGCTCGGATACCAGAGCATCTGGTCGCTGACTCGCTGTCACCGGCGGTCACACTAGAGTCCCGCATAATCGCCCCGTCAGGCTTCGGCCTGGCGGGGCACTTGCTGTTGGTGAGCTCCTGTTGGCGTCCCCTCTGCTACGGGCGAAAGTGCCGACCACATCACGCAATTTCCACCTTGGGGGAGTGTGAGCACCGGGCGGTTCCTCAACTTCCAGGACGTTTCCCATAAATGCGGGTCGGCGCGTCTTAGGGGGCGAACCCGGGTGTTAACTGCCACCCAAAGCCGACGTACGTCTGGCCGCACCGCGAGTCGGCCCCCACCAAAAACGCCCTTGAAGGTCAGAGAGGTTTCTCTTTGGGGGAGCGCCGCTGCACGCTACCTTTGGTGCGGTGAAGCCGCCGCGTCGTCATCGAAATCAGGACGGCAATTTTCAGCCCGAACACGCAGGCAAGCTCAGCTTCAATATCGCCCTCTCCAACGGCACTCGTGCCTGAACCCGCTGCCGAATCTTGAACGTAGCATTCCAGCCTCTTCTTCCCCAGGGCGCAAGAAAGCCCACCGATGGGGGACCGGCGGGCTTTCAAGATCCGACAGTACCGGTGGGCGTTTCGGACATCGAATGGAGGATCTTCCATTTCAGAGTCTCGGGATGATGGAATACGGGCCCTGGGGCCAGTCCGCTGCCCTCCTTGTCACCTCGCCCGCCCGCAGCGCTCGACATCATTTGTGCGGTCCTGCGTTCCGGACGGATGAGACGACGTCGAGGATCGCTTGCGCCGTCGTGGAGGCGTCGTCTTCCTCAGCAATGAGCGATCCATGGGAGGCTCCGTCGATGGTGCGGTGCACGCTGTTTGTTGACAAGTTGGCAGCTCGTTTTGTGATGCCAGGTGTTTGCTGTCGCTGCCGATGCCCTGTCATGACGATCAGGGGCCTGTCGGTGAAGTCACGCAATGACGCAGCTTCCTCCATCGAAGTGTCCGCTTGGACATATTCGTCGACAGTGCTGCGCAGGTTGCCTGGGGTCGCGATGTTGGCGCGGACCTCGTCCCGGGACGCCGGCGGCAGGCTGAAGGCCTCGAACGGGGCGCAACGGGCGTGCGCGACAAGGGCCGAACTCACGGAGCCGAGCAGCAGGCCTCCAAATCCTCCCCGGCCACGCCGTCCTACGACGATCATGTCCGCGTCATGGCCGGCCTTAATCAGCGATTCCCGCGGATGGCCACGGATGAGCCGGGCGTGGACATTTTCAGGCAGCACCGCCCCAAAGCCTCCTGCAGCGCTGTTTGGGGGGTTTCTTCGGCGCGTTCCTCAAAATCACCGATACCCATCGCGGCATAGCCCTCGGCGATCCGGGGTTCCTCCCAGAATGCCGAGGCCAGTACTTTCGCGCGCAGGGGCTCCGCGAGACGCTGGGCAAGGCGCAGGGCTTCGATGGATGCTTCCGATCCGTCGACCCCGACGATTATCCTGCTGATGCTCGTACCTGCGTCCATGCCCTCATCCGCCTCCATGACTTCGTCCTGGAGGCCTCGGGTCGCTTCTCCTGCCAGCCTGGACCGGAACCAGCGCACTTATAAGGCCGTGTCACGGTGCGGGTCCGGACCGGAATGTCCGGGTTCGGCGAAGGGAGACGGTCAGTTGTCTCGCGTAGGCCGACCCCCGGACCTCGGACGCCAAGCGGGTGCGCGGAAATCACTCCGGCTGGCATGAAGGCCCCGTGGCTGCCAGAGGTGTGGCTCCGTGCGGCCATGCCTAGTCGGAGGAGGACTGCGCCGCTCAGCTGCGTCCACCACGTGAGCGGCGGCGTTGCCTGAAAGCGCCTGCCGGTGATCGTGTCCGGGGTAATCCGGATAAAGTGGTACCTCTGCCCGCCTGCCACGGGAAGAGGTAGAGGGCGGCTGAATCGAGGATTTCCTCTGTCCCGGTGACGGCCGCGGCTTTGCCCTTGACCACCACGCTCCAGGCCAGTCCAGAAACCGCGTCTACGCCGTCGGCCTCCAGGGCCACGGGAGTTTCCCCCAGGGCGCGCCAAGTTTGGTCCCCTCGTCTGTCGGGAACACCACGATGCCGTGGTCCAGCGTGTAATTGCGCGGGAAAATATCCGGGTGGTCATCATTTCAGACGGCCAGCCTGCCGACGGATACCTGCCGCAAGAGCTCCCAACACTGCCGGGACTCAAGGTGTTCCACCTGTGCCGGGGAACCGGAAGCAGCGGCCTCGTTCGTCATGGACCAGAGCCTGCGCCCGCACCCTCACCCGCGCCAGAGCGCTGCTGGGGTGCGCCCGTCGTAATGGGCAGGAGCTACTCGAAGGACGCGCGGCGCTGATCGTTGAGACGGCTGTTCCACACATCCGGAGCATTAACCTTGAACCGCCGGCCTGTCAGGGCGTCCGGCGACAGCCGCACGTAGTGGGATTTTGTTCCTGGTTCCCATGGTTCCAGGCCGAGGGCGTCCGCGGCGGATTGTTCCTCCGGGTTCTCGATCAAGGCCGTGCCGCCCCTTGCCACGACGCTCCATGCTTCCTCGGTCGTGGGCTCGTAGCCGTCGATCTCGAAGGCAGCGGGCTCCTCCCTCATGGATTCCCACAGCTTTGTCCCTGCGGCTGTGCGGAAGACGATGCTCCGGCGTTCCAGCACGAAGTTCACCGGAAAGATCTCGGGGTGGCCGTCCACGATAAGAGCGAGTCTTCCCACAATGGAAGATGCCAACAGCTCCCAGCACTCGTCGAAAGTGAGTTTGCGGTCCTTCGGTGCACCGTTCATGAACACAAATGCTACTGCCCGTGGACGCCTCTCTCCACGACTTGTCATGAAACATGCGTTCGTCATGCCACGACTTCGAGCGTCCGCCCTGGCGTTATGTTCCGCCAGCCCATAATCAGGCTGGCTGTGCGGGGTCTTCCACTTCATCGAACGCACACAGACCTATGAATCACTTGTGCCCGGGTCTACCGTCAACTCATGAGGATCTTAGGATTCCTTGTCACAGTCCTCTACGGAAATGCCTTGGTCATACAGAAGGCAGCCTGGCCCCTCCAGTACGCAAATCCATCAGCCCTGGCACCGCAGCCTTCGTCGGGTAAGCGTGCACAGGCGTGCAGGGCAGAAACGCAACGGCGGCCGGTCTCAACAGGGTTCACGTATCAGATCGGCTCCCGGAAGGTCCTAATCATGAGTCTCCTGCTTCCCCGCAGACTGGTTTCGCGCGTACTCGTCTCCCTCCTGTTTTTTGGGGCGGTGTCATCCTTCGGCGGGGCCGTTTTGGCCATCGTCTTCAACGGAGCGGGAGTGCCGCTGGACCAGCTGGCAGGTACCTGGTTCTCGTCCGTCCTGGTCCTGGGGCTCATCCTCGGCATCATCGTCGGCGGAACGCAGTTGGTCGCCGCCTTTGCGCTACTGAAGCGACATTGGGGGCTGCTGGCGGCCGCGGTTGCCGGCTTCGCAATGCTCATCTGGATCTTCACTGAACTTGCAGTCCTCGGATACTCCTGGCTGCAGAGCGTCTATTTCGGGCTGGGCATGTTGGAACTGATACTCGTTCTTGCTCTCCTTGGGATTGCCCCCGGAGTCGTTTCTCCCGCGCAGGGCAGCCCAGAAAGGTTGCCGGCCCCATGAAGCCAGCCACCGAATGAACCAACACCCCTGCCGTCCGGCAGGGGTAACTGGAACGGCGCACTAATTCAAGTTGCCGCCTTGGTACCCGGAGGAAAAATGGAACAGCTGATTCCCTGGCTTGTATTCTGCACGGCATTCCTTGCCCTGAGCCTGTGGAGGCCAGGGGCTGCCCGGATCTTCCTAGGACTCTTCTTTATCCTCATGGCCGTGGCTGTAAACCTTGTGCTGAGCTTTGTGGCACCGGAGCGGTTCCTGTCGCTCGGCACGGATGATCCGCTGGTGCCCTTCTACGTGTGGGCGTTCCAAAATGTCGTGGCCCTTGCCCCGCAAGCTGTCGGTGCGCTGGCAGCGGCAGGGGAGCTTGCCGTGGGCCTGCTCATTCTTAGCCAAGGACGGAGAGTCAAGACCGGCCTCGCCTTGGCAATCGCGTTCCTGGTGCTCATCACACCTGTGGGGACCTGGACCTTACCCAATCCTGTGATGGCAGCTGCCGCGGCCTGGCTGATGACCAAGAACTTCCCTCGAAGCCTGGCCCAAATGCTGCGTGCGAGGCGCCAACCTGCGAAGGCGGACGTACCAGAGGGCACCGCGTGAACCGGCACAGCATGGTTCTACCGCCGAACGGGTCTCCGCCGGTCCCCCTCGATGCACAGGCCGCATCCATCGAGCAACCCTGCGTGAGAGGGCTCATTCAGCCCCTACCGGAAAGGTCACCATGCTGACTCATACGAACTTTCACCGGGCCTTATGGGCTTTGATCGGACTCCTGAGGCTCACAGTTGCAGCGATAGGGCTGTGGCGACCAGCGATCTACGCCCGGATTGTCAGCGAGGAGCTCCTCCCCGGGGCATATTCTCAGGACCTGCTCTCCGTGGCCGCTGCGCTCTGCCTCCTGTACCTGGCCCTCACAGCCCACAGCGAGCGGCTGAAACGCCAGATCATAGCTCTGGGCCTTCTTGGATACCTGTTCTACGCCTATGGCATTTACGTCATCGAGCGCGCCTACAACGGCCTATACCTCGTCTACATGGCAATTTTCTCCCTGGCCCTCTGGGCAATGGTCCTTGCCGGAGCCCACCTTCGCCGCGACCTGCGCACACCGACCCTCCCAAAAACGATCCGACTGGTCTCGGCGTCCGGCGCCATGCTTCAGCCCCTCATTTTTTACCCGCTCTGGATTGGAATGCTCCTACCACTGATGCGCACCGGTGAGCAGATCGACTCCCTGTACTCGATCTTCATCCTGGACCTCTGCTTCGTCATGCCCGCGTTTCTGATCCTTTCCGTCCTCACGTACAGGTCTCATGGGACCGGAATACTTCTGCTGCCATCCATCTACGTTCTGGGCTTCACTCTCATCTTCTCCCTGGCGGTGGGCGAACTGGTCAAACCACTTTTTGCTTCCGCCTTGAGCCCGGCGGCCTTCTGGCCGGCACTCGCACTGTCCATGCTGTTCCTTGTCCTTGGAACACTGCATCTGACTAAACTGCGACTTGGCGAGAACCAGGACGGCGCCCCACCTTTCCCGTTGCACGGGCGGTCAGCCCGACGTCCCCACAGGAGCAATGGGCCCCGGGAATGATGGCGGCGTTGGAAGAACTGCAGCAGGATCTGGCCGAGGACGGCTGGGGGCAGATTTCTCGGGGTAAGGACCCGTGGTCGCTCGCGTATGAGCGGCTGAGCCCCGAGTCGTGACCCGGCGATGCCCGATGCGACATGAACCGCCATCCTTGGCTAACAGTCGCAGAAGACTGAAGTAGCTATGGCCGGAGGGGCGTGGTTACCCCCGGCACGGCTGTTCGTGACCCGCCACGCGCCGGAGCCGGCCAAACTACCCGTCCGGGCCTTCGACGTAGGGATGGCTGTCCAAACTGCGATTTCGGTGGCAACGCAGTCTGCGTCCTCAGCGAAGATCGGCCTTGGCTGTTCCTGCGGTGTTGGCAGCCGACTGGGCTTACAAGAAGCTAAGGTGGCCCGGAAAGACCGGATGGCCGGCCTCCCGTCCCGGGAATTCGCAGGACCAAAGCCTCTGCTGCTGCTGCCGCATGCCCGGGAGGATCGAGCCATGAATGCAAGGACGACGGTGACTGACGTTCACGTGGTGTGGCTGGAAGACGTGGGCATGGGTGACGTGTCGGCCGTCGGCGGCAAGAACGCATCACTGGGTGAGTTGATCCGCTCCCTGATAAGTTCAGGCATCCGTGTACCGGAGGGCTTTGCCACCACCGCCTCCGCGTACCGTGGGTTCGTCGCTGCCAACGGCATCGAACCGGGGATACGCGCCGCAATCGGTGATTACCGCGCGGGCCGGACAACCCTGCGGGAAGCCGGCGAAGCCGTCCGGGAACTCATCCTGGAAGGGGAGTTTCCGCCGGACATCGCCGCGGACATCAGGGAACATTACAGAGCATTGTCCATACGGACAGGGCAGGCCCGGGCCTCGGTGGCTGTGCGCAGCAGCGCAACGGCAGAGGACCTTCCGGACGCGAGTTTCGCCGGTCAGCAGGAAACCTTCCTTAACGTCGCCGGCGAGCGGGAGCTGATGGAGGCCTGTAGGCGTTGTTATGCCTCCCTGTTTACCGACCGGGCCATCAGCTACCGGGAAATCAAGGGGTTCGATCATCTGGACGTTGCCCTGTCTATCGGCGTGCAGAGGATGGTGCGTTCAGACCTTGGGGCATCCGGGGTGATGTTTTCCATCGACACAGAGTCAGGTTTTCCGCGGAGCGTCCTGATCAGCGCCGCGTGGGGACTGGGCGAAACGGTGGTCCAGGGCACAATCAACCCTGACAAGTACCAGGTATTCAAGCCGCTGCTGTCCACCACTGAATTTGCACCCATCATCGAGAAAACGGTCGGGTCGAAGGAGCGGAAGATGATCTACAGCCGCGGCGGGCACGCACGCACGCGGACAGTCGACACGACAGAACAGGAGAGGCGCTCCTTTGTACTCAACGATTCCGAGATTTTGACCCTCGCGCGCTGGGCTGTGGCCGTGGAGGACCACTACGGGTGTCCGATGGACATGGAGTGGGCCAGGGACGGGTCCACCGGGGAGCTCTTCATGGTCCAGGCCCGGCCGGAGACTGTCCAGGCACGGCGCAGCGGTTCCGTGTTCAGCGTCTATCACCTCCGCGAATCGGGCCGGCGGCTTGCCTCCGGTGCCGCAGTCGGTGAATCGATCGCCCACGGCGTTGCGTGTGTGGTGCGGGACACCCGGGACATCGACAACTTCCGGGATGGCGCCATCCTGGTAACCCGGATGACCGATCCTGACTGGGTTCCCATCATGCAACGCGCCGCCGGCATCGTCACCGACCACGGTGGCCCGACAAGCCATGCCGCGATTGTGAGCAGGGAACTGGGCGTGCCCGCCGTGGTGGGCACCGGCAACGCCACTTCTGTCCTTGAGGTGGGAACGTCCATCACGCTTTCCTGCGCCGGCGGTGAGGATGGGGAGGTTTACGAGGGCACTCTTGCTTTCGATGTCGAAGAGGTTGACCTCGGGGCGCTGCCTGAAACCCGGACGGCCGTCATGGTCAACATCGCGAGCCCTTCGGCCGCCTTCCAGTGGTGGCGCCTCCCTGCGGCCGGAGTGGGGTTGGCAAGGATGGAATTCATCATCAGCAACCTCATCCGGATCCATCCGATGGCGCTGGTCCACCCGGAACGCGTCAGGGACTCCGGCGAGGCTGAACGCATCAGGGAACTCACCTACGGCTACAGCGACCTGCAGGAATACTTCGTTGACGTTCTCGCCACGGGCATCGGGAAGATCGCGGCGCCCTACCACCCGCACCCCGTGATCGTCAGGCTCAGCGACTTCAAGAGCAATGAGTACGCCCACCTGATCGGAGGCGGCTCCTTCGAAGTTGCCGAAGAGAATCCCATGCTGGGCTTCCGCGGGGCTTCGCGTTACTACAACGAGCGTTACCGGGAAGGTTTCGCCTTGGAGTGCCGGGCGCTGAAACGGGTGCGCGAGCGGCTCGGATTCGCCAACGTCATAGTCATGATTCCGTTCTGCCGCACCCTCCACGAAGCAGACCTGGTGATCAAGGTGATGGCAGAAAACGGGCTAGTCCGCGGCGAGGAGAGTCTGCAGATCTACATGATGTGCGAGATCCCTTCCAACGTCATCCTCGCGGCCGAGTTCGCCCAGCGCTTCGACGGGTTCTCCATAGGGTCCAATGACCTGACACAGCTCGTCCTGGGGGTTGACCGCGACTCCGAACAACTGGCCGGGCTTTTCGACGAGAGGGACGAGGCGGTCACCTCGATGATCGCGCAAGTCATCGACAAGGCACACTCAGCCGGAATCAAGATCGGCATATGCGGCCAAGGCCCGAGCAATCATCCGGATTTCGCGGAGTTCTTGGTCAGGGAGGGCATCGATTCCATTTCGCTCAACCCGGACACTTACCTCAAGACGGTTCCGGTGATCGCCGCGGCCGAGAACCATGAACGATGAGAAAGCTTGGCGTCCCGACCAGTGGAGGAGACTTCCCGGACTGAATGCGGTGATCCCCCGCGCAGTGCTGTATGGCGTCATTTCCCACGGTATGACTTTGCCGGTTGCCGGGACGGGGGCGAGGAGGGCTTGATGGGGACGTGGTGCGTTGCCTCGGCAGGCCGTGCGCGGACTTGCCCGTCTTGGCAGGACCATCCTTGCTGCCGCGCGGACCGGCCCCGCTCAAGGAAGGACGGAGTCGAAGCGGTTGGTGCGAGTCACCGCCGTCTGGGCGTCGACTGCCTCGTTGCCACCGGGGCAGAGGCCACTGCCTTTGATTCCGCTGCAAGCGGCCGTTGGGGAACCCATGGTCTCGCTGTGCGGCACCGGCATCGTGAACGTCGGCGTCGAGGCTGCGCTGGGCTGGCTCAAGACCGTGCTGAGGACCGTTACCGGGAGGCAGCGGTCCCTGTTCGGCTGATCCCGAGAGGGGCCGTTCTTTCAGCCGCGGGTTATCTCGATCTTCCTCGTCGGGGGTTGCTGGGCTATCTCCGGTACCGGGGTCCGGACCTCCAGCACCCCGTCCTTATAGGAGGCGGTGATGTCGTCCGGTTGAACGCCGTCGGGCAGAGCGAGCCTACGCACGAAAGAACCGTAGCGGAACTCCGACCGGTAGCTGTTCTTGTCCTTCTGCTCGGACTTTTCCCGGCGCTCTGCCTTGATCTGCAGAGCGCCGTCAACGATGGATACGCTGACGTCCTTTTCCGGATCGATCCCTGGCAGTTCGGCACGGACTACCAGCGTGCTACCTTCCACCGATTCTTCAACACGGATCCCCGAGGCCACGGTGTCACCTTCGAAGAGTCTTTCAATCATCTCGACGGGGGTGCGCCGGGTGTCAAACCATTTCATCAAATCAGCCATGTCTTCCTCCTTGCTCAACTGACCATCGGGCCATGGGATGTGCCCGACTCCTTAAGGGTCGGGCAAAGGGCCGGGAGGACCCAGAGGCTTTGGTCCTGACCGCCTGGGAAATAGGAGGTTGCATGAGCGCTGGGACCGGAGGGCTAGGATCAGTTGCATGAGCAGCTCCCCTTCAGAGTCTCAAACGGAAGTCCTCGCCCCGGCTGACTGCTGGAAGTATCTTCGGTCCTCTTACATCGGGAGGTTGGCGGTGATCAGCGGCGCCGCCCCCGAAATCTTTCCCGTGAACTTCATGACGGTCGGAAGAACCCTGGTGTTCCGCACCGCACCGGGTACAAAACTCCGCGCCCTGCTCACCGGCGCCGCCGTCGCGTTTGAGGCAGACGGGATGAACGCCTACTCCACCGAAGTGTGGAGCGTTGTGGTCAAGGGAGTGCCAGGAGCGTTTGACGGGGATCCGGCGGTCCTCCAGGAAGCCGGTCCTGACCGCGAACCCTGGCAGACCGGGCTCAAGGAGCATCTGGTGCAGATCGACCCCACGGAGGTCTCCGGGCGGAGGTTTGCGGTATCGCCGCGTACGCGATGGTGGCCGCCGCAGGATCTTTCGGCCGACTGGATCTAGGGCCGCGCCACTTAGCTCCGCGTCACTGTTGCCGGTCGGTCGACCGGGTACCGCCGCGCGTGGACCCGGCTTAGTGCGAGCACCGCAAGGATGGCAACGACTGCGGCGGCGAGGGAGGCAGCTGAGAGTTCAGGCGGAGGCCATTCGAGCATAAAGAAATCCTGCAGCATGGGGACGGTCATCAACAGGACAAGCCCCGCGCACATGGCAGCAATGATGGCCAGACGCAGGAGGCTGACCGGACGGCTGGCCGCCGCCAAAACGCTGAGCGCAACCAAGGACAGCGTCACCACAGAGGCTGTGCGGTTGGCTGCGGCGGTAAAGCCCCCGGCGGCCAGGGCATACACCTGCACGGCCAGGACCGCCGTGGCGATGATGATCCCGGCCGGGACGGCCATGGCCAGTGATCGCTTCAGGAACCCCGGGTTGTAGCGGCGGCTGTTGCTCATCAGGGCCAGGAAGAACGCGGGGATGCCGATGGTGAGGCCGTCAGTAGCGGAGAGTTGCCGGGGCAGGAACGGAAAGCTCCACATGAATGCTCCGAACGCCACGGACAGGGCTACGGCGTACATTGTTTTGCTAAGGAACAAGACCGAGACCCGCTCAATGTTGGCGATGACTTGGCGGCCTTCCGCAAGGACGGCCGGAAGCCGGTCGAAGCGCCCGTCCAACAGCACCAGGCGGGCCACCGCTTTGGTGGCTGGTGCCGCGGTGTCCATGGCGATGCCGATGTCAGCCTCCTTCAGTGCCAGCGCGTCATTGACGCCATCGCCAGTCATGGCGACTGTGTGGCCCATTCTTTGCAGCGCCAGGACCATGTCTTTTTTCTGGGCGGGCGTGAC
Organism: Arthrobacter sp. P1_B11; assembly: GCF_056406715.1. NCBI lineage: Bacteria > Bacillati > Actinomycetota > Actinomycetes > Micrococcales > Micrococcaceae > Arthrobacter > Arthrobacter sp. P1_B11. Next base: position 150,433 of record NZ_JBFTZQ010000004.1, on the reverse strand, counting down.
GCGGCCGAACACGGAAAAGTTGTCCAGATCTTCTTCCATCTGATGTGGGTCTGAGGGCAGGTGCCGTGCGTCGTAGCCGTCGCCGACGTCGAGCCCCACCTCTCGTGCCACCGCCGTGACCGTCCGGTGGTCATCACCTGAGAGGATTTTCACGGCAACGCCCTGTTGACGGAAGTAGGACAGAGTCTGCGCTGCATCCGGGCGGACCTTTTCCCGGAACGTCAACAGTGTGGCGGCCGCAAGCCCGGTGGGCAGGAGCACATCGTCCGGGTCCCTTTCGCGCATGACGTCCGGCGTGAATGCCAGTACCAGGGTGCGCAGACCGGCCGACGCAAAGCGGCGGGCCTGCATCAAGTCTTCTCCACTGGATGCGCTGCTTCCCTGCAACACCATCTCGGGTGCACCAAGAACCCAGGTTCCCGCGGCAGCATGAGGCGTATGGAAACTTGCTGCGCTCCACTTCCTGGCGGAAGAGAAAGGAACGACGCAGGCCGGGCACCGGTTGCCATCATAAGCGAAGGCGCCCGCCAGGCAGCGGGCGGTGGCGTTGGCGTGAGGGTCGGCCCCGAACCACCCCAGCGCCTCCTTCCAGCCTGGGGGAGAGGGCCGGCCGGCAGGGTGGACGCCGTCGAAAACCACTTTGCCCTCCGTCAGGGTGCCGGTCTTGTCAGTGCATAGAACGTCCACACGGGCCAGAACCTCCACAGCGGCGAGCTCCTGAGCCAGCACGTTCTGGCGGGCCAGCCGCACACCACCGACCGCGAACGCAACGCTGGTCATGAGCACGAGGCCCAAGGGAATCATGGCTATGGCCCCCGCCACTGCTCCAACGAGCGCCTCGACCCACGCCCCGGTGGTGAAAGCCAGATCCCAGCCGCCCTTCGCCTGCATCTGGCCGTTGGTGACGATCACCACGACGGGGAAGAGGGCCCAGCTGATCCAGCGAAGGACGCGGTCGATCCCGTTACGTATCTCCGAATTGATCAGTGAAAACCGTTTGGCTTCGGCGGTGAGCTGGCTGGCATAGGAGCCGGTCCCCACACCAACCACCCGCGCCTCACCCTGCCCCGCCGTTATAGTGGAACCCGACCACAGGATCGAGCCCCTGCCTTTGGCCACGGGATCCGATTCGCCGGTAAGGAGGGACTCGTCAATTTCCAGGCCATCTCCGCTGATGATGAGGGCGTCTGCCACTACTTGGTCGCCGGCCTGCAGTATCGTGACGTCGTCCAGGACGACGTCGGAAACTGCAACTTCCTGGACCTGGCCTTCCCGGAGCACCCTGGCCCGAGGGGCATCAAGGACAGCCAGCCGGTCCAGTAACCTCTTGGCGCGGTACTCCTGGACCACCCCGATGATGGCGTTGCTGACCGCCGCGAAGCCGAAGAGCGCGTCCTTCCACTGCCCTAGCAACAGCAACAGCAGGAAGCAGCCGCCAACAATTCCGTTAAGCAGTGTCAGCACATTCGCGCGAACAATTTGCCACAGGCTTCTGCTCGAATTGTCTGGAACTCCGTTGGCCAGGCCCGCCAGCGTTCGTTTCCTCACATCCTCGGCGGAGAGACCTGATCCTGCGGGAGCATCAGCCCCCGGAGGATACGCCGCCGCTGCCATGCTCACGCGGCGCCCTCAGGTTGTCGCAGAGATGGCTGTGCCGAGCGTCTTTCCCCATTCCCGTGCCCGGTCGAGTTCGCCGGGCAAAAGCTGGTTGGTGGCATCGACGAGGAAGCTTGCAGGCTCGGCTATGAGCTCAAGCCCATGTTGCCTGAGTCGTTTCGCGATGCCTTTGGAGGCGTGACCGGTCAGTAACTCATTGCCCTCCAGACGGGTATCGAAGGCGGCCGCTTTCCCGGTTGTCTTGTCCAGGGACTCGAACCATGCCCGCAAGCCCGGTCCTCCCGCGGTGGCGGCGGGGACCAGTCCCTTCTCCGGGTGTTCAAGGGCGTCTTTGACTGCCAGTTCCCACATCGGCTTCCTGCTCATGCCGTGTATATGGGTCGGCCCTCCCACGACCAGGAGATCCGTGGCCGTCGGCTGGGCCTGGCCTGCCTCTTCGACGGACATTACGTGGGGTTCGGCAATGCCCTCCAGCCCTTGCGCTATGGCGTTGGCGATCGCGTGTGTGTTGCCGTAGAGGGACTCGTAAACAATGGCTGCTTTCATGGTGTTGCCTTCCGCTCAAGTGCCGAGGCCAGGCTCTTGGCCTAACTGGCTGCATTTTCCAGTTGCCCGCTGCGGAAGGTCCTCAGCTGACAGGTTCCCGGGTTCGGAGTCCGCCACTGAAACAGCGGCAGTGTGGAGAGCTTCGGGGCCGGTTGCGATCGCCTCTGCAATGGCTCTTGAGTTCCCATACGCGGAGTCGTAAATGACGTGGCCTTTCATGCGGTGATCACTACTTTCAGGGCGTTTGTTTCCCCGGCCCGGGCGAAAGTGTCATAGGCGTCCATGAACTGGTCGAAACGGAAGTGGTGCGTGGCGAACTTTTCTGCCGGGAGCTTCTTCTGGGCGACGAGTTTCAGCAGCATGGGAGTGGTGTTGGCGTTCACGAGTCCCATGCTGATGTTGATGTTCTGGATCCAGAGGTTCTCCACATGGAGTTCGACGGATTTGCCGTGTACGCCGACGTTGGCTACGTTGCCGCCCGGACGGACAATCTCCGTGCACATGCTAAAAGTCGCGGGAATGCCCACTGCCTCGATGGCCACATCCACTCCTTGGCCGTCGGTCAGGGCCAGCACATGGTTCTTCCAGTCAGGTTCGCCTGAGAGGACGATGTCGGTCGCGCCGAACTCGCGGGACTTCTCCAGACGGTTCCGGTCAAGGTCGATGGCAATGATGGTGGCGGCGCCATAGAGTCCGGCGGTGGCGATTGCCGCCAGCCCAACCGGACCCGCCCCGACCACCGCTACCGTGTCTCCGGGCTTGACCCGGCCGTACTGGACGCCAATTTCGAAGCCCGTAGGGAGGATGTCGGACAGCATGACGGCCTGCTCGTCGCTGACTCCGTCGGGCAGCAGGTGCAGGGAGTTTTCGGCATAGGGGACCCGGACGTATTCGGCCTGCGTGCCGTCGATCAGGTGGCCGAAGACCCAGCCGATCCCTGGAGCGCCCTCGTCACCCATGCAATGGGAGTAGAGCCCGGTCTTACAGTTGGCGCAGTGGCCGCAGGACTTGATGCATGAAATAATCACCCGGTCGCCGGGTTTCAGGCTGGTCACGGATGTACCGACCTCAGTGATGGAGCCCACGCCTTCGTGGCCCAGGATTCTTCCTTCCGTCACTGCCGGTACATCACCCCTGAGGATGTGTAGATCCGTCCCGCAGATGGTGGTGGTATCGACCTTGACGATGGCGTCGCCGGGATTGCGGATTGCCGGGTCCGGCACATCGGTCCAGGACTTCTTTCCTGGGCCGCCGTAGACAATGGCTTTCATTGCTTTTCCTTGCTGTCGGTGATGATCATCGGGTCTGACACACGGAGAGGTCCTGGACCTCGGGCCCAAGCTCGCGGACCCGGGGAGTGCCAAGCGCTCCCGCTGCCGCTTCAACCTCCACAATGAGCGATGGCCGTGCCGGCGGAAAGGGTCCTTAGTCCCGGTGCACCACGCCGGATCCTGCAGGGCCGGGGCCGGGTACGGTCCGCGGGGAAACCCGCCCCGGCTGGCCCATAACCGGGGCTGAGGCCCCTGCACTGGAGTTCGAGGGAAGTCAAAGATGTACGGTATGCGGCTCATCCGCTGAGAACCGGGAGGACAGGATATGCGTGCCAGGGATGAAAAGAGGGGCTTCCGTGTACACCAGCGTCCCGTGTGCGCCGCGCACACGGGACGCTCAGGAAGGTAACCGGTGGGCTCTTCCTCTACACAAGAGGTATCCACCTCGGCATTGTGACCGCCGGCCCTCAGCTATATGGGCCTTTCGCGAATGAGGCCGCTATTGCGCACGCACGAAGGAAGCTGGTGGGGCCCGCCGGGCCCGAAGGGACCGGACCCGCGTAAAGGTAGGCGAGCCTTCAGGAAACGGGCCCGGCGGGTTCCTCCGCGGCATGACGTGCAACCACGACAGGGCACCTGGCGTGGTGCAGCACAGCGTGGGCTGTCGAGCCCACCGTTCCTCTGATGAGGCCTCTGCCCTCGCTCCCGACGACGATCACGGCGGCGGACCGGGCGGCGTTCAGCAGGGCCCGTGGAACGGAGGTGTCCTGCGCCAGCTCTGTCTCTACAGCCGCTGTGGGGGCGATGGCGCGGGCATTGCCTGCCGCCGTTTCCAGTACCCGTTCCGCGGCTCCCCGGGTTCCGCTGGAGGCTAGCCCCGGTTTCCCGACGCCGAAATGAATTCTGAGGACATGAATAATCTTCAGAGCCGCCCCCGTTGCCATTGCCATCTCGCATGCCTGGCCCAGAGCTGCCGCAGACCCGGACGAATCCACTCCGACAACGACAGGGCCGACACGGTTCTCATCGGAACGGATCACAGCAACCGGGCAGTCCGCGGTTGCTGCAAGCTCCAAACTTACAGACCCCACCAGCAGACCCATGAATCCCCCGATACCGCGGCTTCCCAAGACAAGCATCCTCGACCCGGCGGAGACCCTGCGGAGATTATCGGCAGGCCATCCATACAAAAGACTGGTTCGGATTCTCAGCCCAGGGACCTCGTTTGCTGCTTGGGCTGCGCCTTCGTCACGGATAGTCTCAGCGTAGTGCTGCAGCCCGCTGTCAGCGACTCCCTCGACGGGTCCGAGATCGTGGGTCAGCAGCGGCCACAACGAACAGTGCACCAGATGCAGTTCGCACTCCCGGAGCCCGGCCTGCCATGCCGCCCAGCGGATCGCCACACCCGCTTCAGCGGATCCATCGCAGCCGACTACGATGCCGTCAGGCTTCTGCACCAGGTCCTCCGTCATTGGCCTTGGTCCTGCTACGGGAAGGCCCGAAAGCCAGGGACAGCTCGGGCGGCAGCTCGGTGCCGTGTGCAATCAGGACCGAGCATCTTGCGTGCGCGGCGACCGCGGCGCTGACCGCCCCCAGCAGCAGCCCTTCGAAGCCGCCATGGCCGCGGCTACCCACATTGAGGAGCCGTGCGTGTTGGCTCTCTTCGATCAGGATCTTCGCGGCCGGTCCGAGCCGGAGCATCATTTCCAGGCCCTCCGGAGATGCCCCGCCAAAGGCCCTTGCCACTGCCTCCGCGCAGCGGATCCGGGCCTCCTCCTCGGGGTTCCACACAACGGGGGTAAAGGTGCCCGCGGCGATCTGGAACTGCCATGCGGTCACGGCCTTGATGGGGGTTTGGAACAGCGGCGCCAGCGAGCCGGCCCAGCGCAGGGCCAGTATCGAAGGAGCGCTTCCGTCGACGCCAACGATCACGGCCGGAGCTTGGGGGCTCTGATGCATGATTGTCAGCCTCCAGATTGCGCCGGCCACAGGCGGCTGGCTGGGTGTTCTGCCGACGGTCCCCGGCGGGATGCTCGGAAGGATGAGCCGGCATCTGGGTGAAGACTACGGAATCCCGGACCGCCGGCCTAGGGTCATAGGTCCCCCGGCTGCGGTCGTCGCCGTCTCGGGCCGGACCAAGTCCCGGGCGAGGAGCGGGCGCCCGGAAGAGGGCTCCCTGGGCCCAGCTGACTTGGGGGAGGATCGGGAAGGACCGCCGTAACGGAAAGCGCGGGACGCAGGTGCACTTGTCCCGGCGCAGGCGGCTGCGGCGTGGGAGTGACGATGGCTGACCTACGCCCGTCGCCCCACCAAGGCGGGGAACACGATCAGATCCTGGGCTCCTTGGGGTGTGATTCCGGCAGGGCCTCGGAGTCCTGGCCGACGACCAGCACGGGGCAGTGAGCGTGCGCGGCGCAGGCTGCACTTACCGAACCCATGACCTGACCAAGGAGACCGCCATGTCCGCGGCGGCCGACGACGAGAAGTTGGGCGTCCCGGCTCTCTTCGACGAGGACCTTCGCCGGTGATCCGGTCTTCACGACAGTTGACAGGTTGGGTGGACGGTTCTGTCCATATGCCCTTTCAAGCGCCTCTTCCATGAGACGCTTGGCGATCGCTTCCAACTGTGCCGTGACTTCCAGGTTCCCCGGCGGTAGGTGGGAAGGAAGATAGAAGTCGGACCATCCGAGGCAAGAGATGACCTCAATCGGGGCTTTCAGCGCCGATGCGATCCGCCCGGCAAGCTGCAGCGCCGCCGGGGAGTATTCGGAACCGTCAATACCGACAACAATGCGTTGGCTATCATTCATGCAATTCACCCTGCCCCGGACCACGGGGCGGGTCTAGGGCCGAAGGTCACCCCCCGCACCGGGACCGGGCCGGGTCCAAGGCCCCTGTCCTTACCGGTCGCAGCGGCGTAGCACTGAAATAGCCCGCTTGGGCCCGGCAACACCGCAAGGTCCGCTCAGAAAGGAATGATGCATGGCGCCCGCGCAGCACAACTGGAGTTCATCCCCGACGGCGGCATCAGCCCTGTCCCCGTTTGATGCCGTCATATTTGACCTCGACGGCGTCGTCACCGACACGGCCGACATCCATGCCTTGGCTTGGAAGGAGCTTTTCGATGCGGTCCTTAAGGATCCCCGGGCGCACAGCACGGCCAGCCAGGTCCCCTTCACGGACAGCGATTACCGCCGCTTCGTTGATGGGCGTCCCCGGGAAGAAGGGGTCCGGGTCTTCCTCCAGTCGCGCGGGATCACCGCCCCTGACGGCCATCCTTCCGATCCTCCGGGTACGTGGTCCGTCTCCGGGCTCGGTGCCCGAAAGAACGAGATCTTCAACCGTCGGCTCAAGAACGGCCACATCCACGTGTTTCCCGGAACTGTTGACCTGGTTAAAAGGCTTCGCTCGGGAGGCGTCCCGGCAATACTCGCAACGTCGAGCCGCAATGCCAGGGCCGTTCTTCAGGCGGCGCAGCTGCTGGATGTGTTCGACCTCATTGTGGACGGAGAGACCGCGGCAGCCTTGCGGCTGCCGGGGAAACCTGACCCTGCCCTGTTCCTCGAAGCCGCCCGTGCCATGGGTGTGTCGGCTGCCCGTGTGGCCGTCATTGAAGATGCCGTTGCCGGTGTGCAGGCCGCCCGGGCCGGTGGATTCGGGCTGGTTGTGGGTATAGACCGGGCCGACCGCCGGGCGGACCTGGAAACTGCGGGCGCGGACATCGTCCTGCATGATGTGAGCGAGTTCGACATCGGGCTCGTTCTCACCCATCCGTGGCTTCTCGTCTACGAAGGGATGGATCCTGCTCACGAGGGCCATCGCGAGGCCCTGACCACTCTCGGTAACGGGTACATGGCTGTCAGGGGAGCCGCGCCTGAAAGCGCGTCCGATGGTCTTCACTACCCGGGAACCTACATGGCCGGAATCTATAACCGGCTCACGAGCAAAGTCCACGGCCAGCAGAGCGAGGACGAGCACATGGTGAATGTGCCCAATTGGTTGCCAGTGGACATTGCCGTGGAAGAGGGCCGCTGGTGGTCAAGCGGCGGGCTTCGGTTATGCAGCGAACACCGCGAATTGGACATGAGGCGTGCAGTTCTGTCCCGGCATGTCGTGCTGGCGGCCGATGACGGTCGCCAGCTGGACGTTGTGCAGCGCCGTGTGGTCTCCGCGGCGCAAGCCCACTTGGCGGCGCTGGAGACGACACTTACCGCACGGGGCTGGAGCGGGCAGGCGGTGGTGCGCATCGGTTTGGACGCAGGCATCACCAACTCCAATATTCCCGCTGAGGCGCTTCTTGCACACAGGCATCTGCGCATCGTCTCCTTCGGGACGACAGCCGACGGCGTTGACTCGGTAGAGGTCGAGACCAGCAGCAGCCGCATCCGGATTGCCACGGCTGCCCGTATCCCTGGCCATGAAGGAGGCGTGAACGGAGGTCCCGCCACCCGGCAGGACAGCCGCGTCTTCCGCGACGTCGTGCTTGACCTGCAGGACAGCATTCCGGCCATCATGTGCAAGGTCGTTTCTATGGTGTCCTCGCGGGACACGGCCATATCATCACCGCTGGCAGCGGCCCTGGCTGTCCAGGAACGGGCACCGGCCGAATTCGACCAGATCCTGGCCGCCCATGAGGCCGCCTGGCAGGGGTTGCTGGACGCCTTTGCGCTGGAACTGGACACCGACCGGCAGACCCAGCTGATCCTCAACCTGCACATATTTCATCTGCTGCAGACCCTAACGCCGCACACGTCAGAGGTGGATGCAGGCGTGCCGGCCCGGGGGCTGCACGGAGAGGGATACCGCGGACACGTGTTCTGGGATGAGCTCTTCGTCCTGCCCGTTCTCACCTCCCGCCTGCCGGTGGTTGCGAGATCGGTCCTTGACTACCGCTGGCGCAGGTTGGACGCGGCCCGGGACGCCGCCAGAAAAGCCGGGCTGCTCGGGGCGATGTTTCCCTGGCAGAGCGGAAGTGACGGGCGGGAAGAAACGCCACACTGGACTTTCAATCCCCGCATCGGGGACTGGGCACCAGATTATTCCAGTCTTCAGCGTCACTCCGGACTTGCTGTTGCGTTCAACACCTGGCAGTACTTTGAGGCCACCGGCGACCGTGCCTGGCTGATCCGGCGGGGAGCCGAAATCCTTGTCGAGGTCGCACGGCTGTTCACGTCCATGGCCGTGCATGACGCCGAAACGGACAGATTCCATATCCACGGCGTGATGGGGCCCGATGAATACCACACGGGATACCCCGACGGGCCGGGGCACGGTCTCGATGACAATGCCTATACCAACGTGATGGCAGGATGGCTCTGCGCCACCGCTCTGCATTTGGTGAGATCCGTGCTGCAGGGGCCAGAGCAGCAGGAGCTGTCGAACCGATTGGGGATCCGGCCGGAGGAGCTGGACAAATGGGAGCAGGTCAGCCACCGGATGTACGTACCGTTCCACGGGGACGGCATCATCAGCCAGTTCGAGGGGTACGGCCAACTCATGGAACTTGACTGGGAGCACTACCGCCAAACCTACGGGAACATCGAACGCCTCGATCTGATTCTGGAAGCAGAACACGATACGCCCAATCGGTACATGCTGGCCAAGCAAGCCGACGTCCTGATGCTGTTCTATTTGCTGGGAGAGGAACAGCTGACCAAATTTCTGGGAACTCTCGGCTACGCCGTGGATTCAGCGGCGCTTTCCCGGACGGTTGATTTTTACCTGTCGCGGACCGCCCACGGGTCGACTCTCAGCCGCATGGCCCATGCATCCGTGTTGGCCGCCATGGACCCGGAACGGGCCTGGAGCACATTCCGGGAGGCCCTCGATGCCGACCTGGACGACACCCAGGGCGGCACAACCCGTGCCGGTATCCATCTTGGCGCCATGGCTGGCAGTATCGACACCGTTCAGAGGACCTTCGCGGGCCTGCGGATGGCCCAGGACGAGCTGATCTTCGCCCCCCGCCTGCCCACAGGCCTGCACCGGGTCAGGTTCACCGTGAATTACCGGGGCCAGCTGCTGGAGGTGGCTCTTGACCATGAACGGTTGACGGTAACAGCTGCCCCGGGCGTCGCGGCTCCTGTCCGGGTGCGTCTGGGGCTCGACACTGTGATGTTGCATGCGGGGCAGTCGCACGGCTTCCTCGTCCGCCGTTCACCGTGAAAGCCGCCCGTGCCGCAAGGTCTTGTACACGAAGTCCGCGGTCAGCACCGCCGGTATCGCCAGGAGCGCGATGCCCCACCCCAGCGGTGGCGGCAGGGCGTGCCCCAGCAGCGCCGCGACCGGTCCCGCGCCGAGAAACACTACCATTGCGAGGAGTTCAATCAGGACCGACCACAGAAGCAGGCGGTTGCGGAACCAGCCCAGCCGCCAGGGGGGCCTGGTGGAACTGCGGCAGGCGTAGGCGTTGGCCAGCTGCCCCAGAACGACGGCGGCGAAGGCCGCCCCGGAGGCCGGAAGCAACACGGCCGAGGCAGGGGGCGAATCCCCGGGGTGCCAGCCGGCTGCGGCCAGCACGGCGACAAAGGCTGACATCTCGATGAAGGCCTCCACGGGGCCCAGCACGGCGAAGACCCGGACCATCAGGGCACCGTCCATCAGGTGCCGGCGCTCAGGCGGGCGCCGCATGACGCCCTTGCCCGGCTGCTCACCTCCCAAGGCGAGTGCCGGCAGCAGGTCCGTCCCGATGTCGAGAAACAGGATCTGCAGCACGCCAAGGGCGAGCGGAAAGGAACCTCCCGAGAGCGCCCAGATCATGAACGGAGTGAGCTCCGCCACGTTGTCGGTCAGATGGTAGGTGAGGAAACGGCGGATATTGGCATACGTCGCCCGGCCCTGCTCGATTGCTTTCACGATGGTGGCGAAGTCGTCATCGAGCAGGACAAGATCCGCGGCCTCTCGCGCGACATCGGTGCCACTGAGACCCATGGCAACGCCCACGTCCGCCTCCTGCAGGGCAGGGCCGTCATTCACGCCATCACCGGTCATGGCTACCACGTGTCCGCGTGACTGCAGGGCTCGGGCGACGCGAAGCTTCTGTTCGGGGGAAACCCTGCTGATGACCACGCCGTCGTGGTCCAGCAGCGCGCCGAGGGCCCCTTCGTCGTCGGGCAGGTCAGTGCCCTCGACCACCCGCTCCTCCTCCAGTATTAGGCCCACCTCGCGGGCGATTGCCGCCGCTGTCGACGGATGGTCCCCGGTGACCATGGCGACTTTCACGCCGGCTTCCCGGGCCGTACGCAGAGCCGGCGCCACGGAAGGGCGCGGCGGGTCATGGAGACCGATAAGGCCCAAAAGGGTGAGGCYGGACTCAGCCTGGTCCGCCCCGAGGGAACCCGCAGCCGCGGCGCTGAGCTCCCCCGCCGATAGGGTTCGCCCGGCGACAGCCAGCAGACGCAAGCCCTGACCGGCCATCCGTTGTATCTCCTGCCGGACGCCAGAGTCGCCGGCGTTCCTGAACGCCGTCGGCGAACATAGCGGAAGGACGGCCTCCGGCGCCCCCTTCATCGAGACCGTGGTCCCCACGATCACCGATTCGCGCCGCCGCCCCGGGCTGAAACTGAACCGGAGCACCGAAGGCGCTTCAGGCCGTTCTGCTGCGCCGCCGAGCCGGCGCAGCAATGTATCCAAGGCCGCCTCCATGGGGTCCCCCTCCGGCTGCCAGGCCCCGTCACGCATCACGATCCTTCCCCGGGATGCCAGGGCGGCCGCAACACTGACCCTGCCTGCCTGCGCGACCGCCTCCCGGCTACCGGAGACGGAGCCTGCAGGTTCGTAGCCTTCACCGGCCACCGTCACGGCGCCTTCCGACGTCCACACCTCGACCGCGCTCATCCTGTTCTGAGTCAGCGTCCCGGTCTTGTCGGTACAGATGAACGTTGTCGAACCAAGGGTCTCGACTGCCTGCAGGTGCCTGACCAGGGCCTTCCGGCGCGCCATGCGCTGGGCGCCCATTGCCAACGACAGCGTGACTGTGGGCAGAAGTCCTTCCGGGATCAGGGCTACAGAGACCCCGATGGCGAAAAGAAACGCATCCTGCCAGGAGATGCCGATCAATGCCGACAACAAGAAGAACAACAGTCCCACGCCCAGGGCCACAGCGGCGATGGTCCGGACGATCCGGCGCAGTTCCATCGTCAGCGGGCTCGGGGGCGGTTTCACAGTCGTGGTCAGCGCCGCAATTTCCGCGAGCCGGGTCCGTTGTCCGGTGGCAATGACGATGCCCTCGGCTTCGCCGTTGACCAGGAAGGTACCTCCGATCCCGGCATCCGCGGATTGCTTCGGCACCGGGTCGCTTTCACCGGTCAGCATTGACTCGTCAACGGTGCAACTGCTTGTTGTGCCGAACCTCACGTCCGCCGGGACGCGGTCCCCCGCTGCGAGGATGACCAGGTCTCCGGGCACCAGGTCTGCTGCGTCCACGCGGGACGCGCGACCATCCCGGCGGACCAGGACCTGCGTTGGCAGCAACGCCCGGAGCTGCGTCGCAGCGTGTTCGGCCCGTTCTGCCTGCACATAGGAGAACAGGCCGTTAATGACGACCACTGCCACCACCGCCACGCCGAGCTGCGGCATGCCGGCGACGAATGCCAGCGCGGCGGCACCCCAGAGCAGCGCGGCAAAGAAATGCGTGAATTCGGCCAGGAACCTGCGCCAGAGCGGAACGGCAGCAGCTTCGGGGATCCGGTTGGGTCCGTTCTCAGCGAGCCGGGACAGGGCCTGCCCGGTGGTCAGCCCAGAAGCGGCCACAGCGCGCTCGGCCATGCTCAGTCCCGCCGGGCGGCATCCCTGAGCAATACCGCTGCTCCGGTGAAGCTGTCCGTGGATAGGTCCAGAAGTGCCCGGTCGGCCTCCTCAAACGGGTAGGGCACGGTGGTCACGTGTAAGGGCATCCGGGCGGCCAGATCGAAAACCTCCTCACCATCGGCCCTGGTATTGGCCGTCACGCTGCGGAGCTGACGTTCCTGGAAAAGGTCGGTTTCATAGTTCAGGGCCGGGATGTCGCTCAGATGGATCCCGGCGATGGCCAGTGTGCCGCCGCGATCCAGCGCGCGCAGAGCCTGCGGCACCACCTCCCCTGCAGGTGCGAAGAGAATTGCGGCGTCCAAGGGTACCGGGGGCCGGTCCTCAGCTCCCCCGGCAAACGTTGCCCCCAACTCGAGAGCGAGCCGCTGCGCTGCCACGGACCGTGTCATCACGTACAGGCTCGCGCCCTCATATAAGGCCATCTGCGCCGCCAGGTGTGCCGAGCCGCCAAAGCCGTAGATGCCGAGCCTGCCCCCCGGCGGAAGGTTGGCCCGCCGAAGGGCCCGATAGCCGATAATGCCCGAGCAGAGCAAGGGGGCAGCCTGCTCGTCCCTGAAGCCTTCAGGTATCCGGTACGCGTAGTCCTCGTGAACGGTCATCAGTTCGGCATAACCGCCGTCCTTGTCCCAGCCGTTGAAGGCGGGTGAGAGGCACAGGTTTTCGGCCGCGCGCCGGCAGAACCGGCATGAACCGCACGTGCGGGCCAGCCAAGCCGCACCTGCACGCTCACCCACCCGGAACCTGCTGCATTGCGGTCCCGTCCCTATGACTTCGCCGACAGCCTCGTGCCCCGGGATCCTCCCAACGGCCCGGGGTGGGAGGTCTCCTTCGGCAAGGTGCAGATCGGTGCGGCACACACCGCATGCATGCACTGAAATCAGGATTTCCCCTGTCCCGGGTGAAGGATCGGGCCGCTCACCCCGCCGCAGTGGTCCCGATGCGATAGGTCCAGGAGTTTCAACCCACCATGCGCGCATGACCGTCTCCGTATCCTCGTGCAAGAAAAGGACTGCCGTAAGTCCCTTTCCGGCCAGCAGTTCCTCCATCCAGCATTGGATGAGCCGCGCGCAAATGACAGGGCCGAAAGCCCCGGCACTCAATGGGAGGAAACCGGATCTGAACTGTGCTTCGAATGTTGGACATGAAATGGGGATGCTCCTTCGCAGCCGTGCAGTTGCCGTCAGGCAGAGAGTCCAATGTCCAGACCTACCGACGGGCGATGGGACTCTTGGTTGGTGGATCCGGCTCAGGCCGGTCGCCAAGCACCCATGAACCCCGCTCTGAGGGACGGGGCCGCCAACGAGAACAGCTGCTAACGGGGTCACCATGAACAAGGAAAGTACGCTTCGGTTCGTAGAGTCCGGTCACAGCGACTTCGGAGGGTGCTCACCTCACAGGGCCAGCGAGTGCGACAGCGGGGTGCTGAGCCGTCCTAAAAGAGCTGACTCTGGCGCATGTCGGCAGCACGGTCGGCAGGAGCGCCGCTCGTCGATCTGCCCGGTTTGAGTGCCCGGAGTGCGTTCAGGATCGTGGCGAGGTCCACGACCTCCTGCAGAAGGGCGCCGGCGACGGCGGGGATGAAGCCGAAGGCTGCGGCGAACATCAGTCCGATGCTCAGCCCGATCCCTATCCAGATGCTTTCCAGGGCCATGAGCGTGGTGTGCCGGCCAATATCCACTGCCAGTGCAGTCTTTGAGAGGTCATCAACCATGATGACGACGTCGGCCGATTCGCTGGCGGCGGTTGAACCTTTGGCGCCCATTGCGACTCCAACATCGGCGGCCGCCAGGACGGGGGCGTCATTGACACCGTCGCCCACCATCATTACCGGCCGGCTGCCCAGCGCCGCGACCTCTGCGACCTTGTCCGCGGGCAGGCACTCGGCACGAACGCTCGTGATTCCGGCTTCAGCGGCGATATGCATCGCCGTTGACCGGGAGTCGCCGGTCAGGAGCATGGTCTCCCGGACGCCGAGCCGGTGCAGTTCCTCCAAGGTGCGTATGGCATTGTCCCGCAGCGGATCGCTCATGATCAGGGTTCCGGCGAACCGACCGTCAACACCGACATAGACGCCGAGCTGGCCGCCGGCCAGGTCCGCCTCTTCAAATCCCGACGTGCTGGAGCTGATGAACGACGGTTTGCCCACGGCCACCGCGTGGCCATCACAGACTGCGGTCACGCCCTGGGTGGCATGCTCCTGCGCCAGGTGCCCTGCCGGCAGCGCGAGGCCCCGCGCCCGTGCGGCGTCCATGACCGAGGCGGCCAGCACATGGGATGAGTATTGCTCGGCGGAAGCTGCGAGCTGCAGCAGCCGCCCGGGAGTCATCGTTGCATTCTTGGAGACCAGGATTTCCCTGAGTACCGGACGGCCTTGGGTGAGGGTACCGGTTTTATCAAAGACCGCGGTCCTGACCCGGGCGAGCCGTTCGAGCGTTCCGCCGTTCTTGACGATGATTCCGGCGTGTGCCGCACGGCTCATGCCGCCGAGGAAAGCTACCGGGGCGGCCAAGAGCAGCGGGCACGGTGTTGCCACAACGAGGACCTGCGCGAACCGACCGGCGTCCTGGCTCAGGTACCAGGCGGTCCCGGCAAGCAGGAACGCCAAGGCGGTGAACGGCACCGCGTACCTGTCAGCCAGCCGGACCACCGGTGCGCGGCTGGCCGACGCCTCCTGCACGAGCGCCACGATGAGGCTGTACTGGGAGTCCTCAGCAGTCGTGACCGCCTGCATCCGCACCGCAGCATCGCCGTTCACTGAGCCGCTGAGCAGAGTATCGCCGCTGCGGTGTTCCACCGGAAGACTTTCACCGGTGAGGGCAGACTCATCAAACACGCCCGCTGTGGAGATCAGCCGCCCATCAACGGGGACTACTTCGGAAGGCCTGATGACCAGCACGTCGCCAACACGAACCTGTTCGACGGGTATGTCTTCCAGGATTGCATCCCTTCCCTCGCGGCGGGCGCTTCGAGGCGCCCGTTCGAGCAGCGAACGCAGCTCCCGGACGGCCCTGCCCTCGGCATAGGTCTCCAGCGCGTTGCCGCCGGCCAGCATCAGCACGATGATCAGCGAAGCGACGTATTCGCCGACCGCGACCGTGCTGATGATGGCTGTCACCGCGAGCAGATCAATGCCCCATCGCCCGTGAAGGATTTCCTTCACCATCAGGACCGAACGGTACGCCGCGGCGGCCAAAGCGTAGAGACTCGCCAACCACTGCGCTGCACCCTCCTGTCCAAAGGCAAGGAGCGCTGCTGCGCCGGCGCCTGCCAGAACGGCCGTTGTAAGCAGCGCGAAACGGCGAACGGGCTTCACGGTTTCGTACCTGCCGGGCCGAGGCGCGTCCGAGCGCGCACGGGCATCGTGGGCGAACTTCGGCATCGGTCGTCATGGCGAAGGGGACAGCAGCCGGCACCCGAAGGCTGCCTTACCTCCTGGCGCGGTCGTGCGTCCGCTTCCCGACCGACCGTGGCCTCATTCCAGCCCGGCACGTGTGGCGTCGTCCAGCGGGCTCCACCAGGTCAGCGGCGGGGCGATCGTGAAGCGTCTCCCGCTCAGGGTGTCCGGGACGATCCGTATGAAGTGGTCTTTGCGTCCGGTCTCCCACGGAAACAGGAGCAGTCCGACGGTGTCCAGAAGCCCTTGCGTCCGTTCGACGGCCGCGGCTTGGCCCTTGACGACGACGCTCCATGCGACGCCCGCATCCGCATCGACGCCGTCGGCTTCCAGCGCAACCGGCATCTCCGCCAGTGCTGCCGAGAGTTTGGTTCCCGCACCGGTACGGAAGACCAGTGTTCCGTGATCAACCTTGTAGTTGATGGGGAAAATATCCGGGTGGTCATTCACCCAGACAGCAAGGCGACCCACCGAAACGCTGCGCAACAGCCGCCAGCACTCGTGGGTTGCGAGGACTTCCGCCTCCGGTACTGATGCTTCGTTCATCATGGGGCCGAGCGTACGCCGTCGTACCGCCCTTAAACAGGGCCCAAAGACCCTCGAAGCGAAAGCCCCCGGCATGGATGTTTCGCCCCTTGGAGGGGTAGTCTGACTGCACCGGCTACTGGACGGGGGAGCGGCAAGCCGTCCGCATGCATAACCTTCCGTCGGGAGGCGGTGTCCTTGAATGAACCTCTTCAGCCATCCGATCAGGTAACCCTCCAGCCGGTTGCCGGGGCTCGGATGGAGGAGCTCTTAACCGACTTTGTCGACAGGGCCGGGGAACTTCTGCATGCCCAGCAACGCATGCGGGGACTCCTGGAGGCTGTTGTAGGAGTAGCGGAGGACCTGAGCCTGGAATCCGTCCTGCACCGCGTCGTCAGTTCAGCCCGCCGTCTCCTGCAGGCTGAGTACGGGGCCTTGGGGGTCCTCGGGGATGACAAGGCTTTGAGCCATTTCATCACGGTGGGCATCGACGATGAACTGGCCCGGCGGATCGGACCTCTGCCTACAGGGCACGGGGTTCTCGGGCTGCTGATACGTGACCCAAAACCGTTGAGGCTCCATGACCTGCAGCAGCACGCCGAAGCTTATGGATTCCCTGAGAACCACCCGCCGATGAAGTCTTTTCTGGGTGTACCAATCCGGGTCCGGGACGTGGTGTTCGGCAACCTCTATCTGACACAGAAAGAGGGGGGCGGGGACTTCACCGCTGAAGACGAGGACCTGGCCGTCGCTCTCGCGGCGGCTGCGGGGGTTGCGATTGAAAACGCCCGGCTCTATAACGATGCGCGCCGCAGAGCCAGCTGGCTTCAGGCGTGCATGGACGTGACCGGAAAAATGATGGGGGATGAGAGCACCCCGGAAGGGCAAAGCGGGGGATTGGACATGATCGCCGCCCGTGCGCTGAGGGAGGCTGATTCCGAGCTGGCACTTATCCTCGTTCCGGAGAATCCCTCCGGGCCGTTCAGGGTCGCCGGAGCGGCAGGAGACAGCGCAGCGGCGTGGGTGGGCCGGGTCCTGGCCCTGGAGTCGACCAAAATCAGTGCCATCGTCACTACAGGGAACGCCGCCGTCCTCGATGGCGCCCCGCTCGTCCTTAGGGGCGGCGAGGATCCAGGACCGGGCTGTGTGCTGGTGGTAGCCCTCAATTCCCCAAGTGGCCACCACGGGCTCCTGATGCTCGTGCGAGGGCGCGGAAACGGGGTGTTCAGCCGGACGGATGTCGAGATGGGTACCGTGTTCGGCTCCCACGTGGCCCTTGGCCTCGAACTAGCCCGGGCACACCGGTTGCGGGAACAAATAGCGGTGTTCAGCGACAGGGACAGGATCGCCCGTGATCTTCATGACGTCGTCATCCAGCGGCTCTTCGCAGCCGGGCTGAGCATTCAGAGCGTTCGCAGACTCATTACCGACAGTTCCGCCGCCCAGACAATCCAGAGTGTGACCGCTGAACTTGACGAGATCATTCGGGATCTTCGCAACACAATCTACTCGCTGCGTGCCACGTCCGGTGAGAAGGAGCTCCTTAGCAGCCGCATCATCCAGACCGTCCGGAGCACGGGAGCGTCCCTCCCATTCGCCCCGGTTTTGACACTCACCGGGCCTATCGACGCGGTGCACGATGAAGAAACGATTTCGAACATGCTGGCTGTCATCTCGGAAGGTCTGAGCAACGCCGTCCGTCATTCAGGGGCGGATTCCATTAGCGTATCCGTCTCCGTGGACAACGGAAGCGCCGTCGTCCAAATCGAGGACAACGGTTCAGGCTTCGCCGAGCCGGCTCCGGGAAACGGGCTTGCAAACATGGACCACCGCGCCCGCGCCCTGGCCGGCTTCCTGGCGGTCACGTCCTCCCCGGAATCAGGCACAGCCCTCACCTGGTGCGTCCCCGTCTATTGAATGTCACTGGCTGAATATCACTGGCCGGATGCCGGTTCATGTGCCATGTGCACGGCTGCCTGTGTCCTCCGTTCAAAGCCCAGCTTTGCAAGCAGGGATGACACGTAGTTCTTGACCGTCTTTTCCGCCAGAAGCATCCGGTCTCCGATCTGACGGTTGGTCAGGCCTTGTCCGACAAGTTCCAGAACACGACGTTCCTGCGGCGTCAGCGAAGCCACTCTGGGATCCACCCGCTTGGGCTCGGCCAGTCCCTGAATAATTCTTGCTTTCAGGCCCGCGTCAAATAGCGATTCCCCGCGCGCGGCCCTGTGCAGGGCGCCGATGAGGTCCGAACCGCCGATCTCCTTGAGCACATACCCGGCGGCCCCGGCCAGCACCGCGCCCCGGAGGGCCTGTTCGTCGTCGTAGCTCGTCAGGATCAGACACTTAAGCGTCTCATCCACGGACCGTACGTCCCGGCAGACCTCGATGCCGGTGCCATCCGGCAGTCGGGCGTCCAGCACAGAGACGTCCGGGTGCAGAGCGGGAATCCGACGCGTGGCTTCCGCGGCCGAGCCGGACATGCCCACGACAAGGAAACCTTCGCTCTCCAGCAGGTCCTGAAGCCCCCGACGCACCAATTCATGGTCATCAAGAATGAACACCCGGATGCGGGTAGGAGAAGAAACGTCACCGACCCCGACCGATGATGCTGGTCCGTCCATGTTCATCTCCTCTCGTGCCGTGCGTCCTGGCTGCGACGGGACCGGCGGGTTGTGTGTGACTAATTCTTTAGGAACCATGGTGGGCTCACAAGGGTCCAACGGCCCGGGAACGTGAGGCTCTCCGCGGGGACTTGTGACTAATGGCCCTACTCTTGTCGGCGTGCCCGGCAGAGGGTGGTGGCAACGGCTCGATGACGAAACGGGAGACCCACGATGGCCAGGGTGGACGATGCGTTCAAGATTGTGGTGGGCGTCGACGGCTCGGAAGCCTCCGTCGAAGCGTTACGGCAGGCGCAGCGTTTTGCGGTGCCGCTGGGGGCGGAGATTGAGGCCGTGGCGTGCTGGGAGTACCCGAACATGTACGACACCTACGTGGCCGTGGGCATCGGAGGGTTCAAGGAGCGCGCCGAGGAACTGCTTCAGGAGGCCGTCACCATGGCCTTTGGCGCCAAACGGCCGCGGAATGTGCATACCCGGCTCGTAGAAGGACTCGCCCGCTCGGTGCTAGTCGATGCCAGCAAGGAGGCGAACCTCCTCGTGGTCGGACGGAGAGGGCACGGCGGGTTCGCCGGGTTGCTGCTCGGGTCGGTCAGCTCAGCCTGCGTCGCCCACGCCCATTGCCCTGTCCTCGTCGTCCGGGGCGATGCCAAAGAGGACTCGGCACGTTGGGCAGTTCCGTTTCCGCTTCTTCTCTGAAATTAGTGGGCCATGAAAGACAGGACCATTCCTTCGCTTCGCTTCTGCGGAGCGACCGACACTGTAACAGGCTCACGTCACCTGGTGGAGTCCAAGGGAACACGCATCCTGATCGACTGCGGGCTCTTCCAAGGCTTCAAACGTATCCGTGACCGGAATCGCTCGCCGTTTCCCGTCCCGCCCGGATCCATTGACGCGGTGCTGCTTACCCATGCACACCTGGACCACAGCGGTTACATTCCGGCGCTGGTCAGGGATGGCTTCAACGGTGCTGTTTACGCCACCCCCGGCACCGTAGAACTGAGCACCCTGCTCCTGCCTGACAGCGGCCACCTGCAGGAAGAGGAAGCGCGCTATGCCGACCGCCGCGGTTACTCCGGGCATCACCCGCCCGTGCCGCTCTATTCAGCCGCTGACGCCGTCAGGTCCTTGAACAGATTCCGGGAGCAGGACTTCGACACTGCTTTCGGCCTCGGGGGAGGAATCGAGGCGACTTTCCTGCCGGCAGGACATATCCTGGGCGCCTCCCAGATCCTGCTGACGGTGCAAGGCACGCGGGTGCAGTTTACGGGCGACCTGGGCCGGCCGAATGACCCGCTGATGTATCCGCCCCGTGATCTTGGTGCCGTGGACGTTCTGGTGACCGAGTCAACGTATGGCAACCGGACCCACCCGACCACGAACCCGGAGACAGAACTCGGTGAGATCATCACTCGTACAGCGAAGCGAGGAGGCGTGGTCCTCATCGCCGCCTTCGCTGTCGGACGGGCCGAAACATTGATGCTTCATCTTTCCCGGCTACGGCGCCGGAAGGCGATTCCGGACATCCCCATCTACCTCAATAGCCCCATGGCCATTGATGCATCAGGCATGTACCAGCGGCACCCGGATGAGCACCGCCTGGAGCCTCAGGATTACCAGGACATGTACCGTGTAGCCACCATGACGCGGAGCGTCGATGAGTCAAAGCTGCTCAACCTCCGGGGAGGACCAATGATCGTCATCTCGGCGAGCGGCATGCTGACCGGCGGTCGGGTCCTGCACCATCTGCAGGCGTATGGTCCCGATCCCAAGAACGCCGTGGTGCTGAGCGGCTATCAGGCGGCAGGAACCCGTGGTGCCGCCCTCGCCGAAGGCGTCAAAAACCTGAGGATCTACGGCGAGGATGTCCCCATAAAGGCCGAGGTGGTGCCGATGGACGAATTGTCAGCTCACGCTGATTCCAATGAAATCATCGAATGGATGCGAGCCGCCCCTCAGATGCCTCGCATGACTTACATCACCCACGGAGAGCCTGACGCCGCGGACGCTCTGCGGGTAAGAATCAAAAGAGAGCTGGGCTGGAGGGCCCGGGTCCCGGAACACCTCGAAACCGTATCTCTCCAGCACCCTGCCTAACTGCCGCAGCACGCTGCTGCCTGAGCGCTGCCGGTTCCGCCGCGCGGATCCGTCACCAGGGCAAATGGTCCCGAAGTGCCGCGCCTGCCCATGGGCCAGAACGTCCTGGCCGGAAAGGGCGCTCCTTGCCGACGTAGCCCCAATGCCGCGGATTTCGACGAGCCGTCTAGGATCGGAGGGGTCGCTTCCCTATGCTGGTGCGCATGGAAGCCTCACCGGCAACGAGCGCGAAACCGATTCTTACTCTCACGGTGAACCCTGCTCTGGACGTCAGCACCTCTACTGAACGGGTCACCAGCGGTCATAAACTCCGGTGCGGCACGAGCCGTCTCGATCCGGGCGGCGGAGGCGTGAACGTGGCAAGGGTGGTTCAGAGACTCGGGGGTCAAACCCTCGCGGTGTACACCGCAGGCGGTCCCACAGGAGATGCCTATCGGCGGCTCATTGAAGCCGAGCGCATCCCAACCCTGGCCGTACCGATTCAGGGTAGTACCCGCCAGGACTTCACTGTTGATGAGACTGATACCGGAAAGCAGTTCCGTTTCGTGCTCCAAGGTCCCGAACTCAGCGAAGAGGAGTGGCGGGCCTTTCTGGCCGTTGTTGCGGCCTCGATTCCCGCGGGAGGGTTCGTAGTTGCCAGCGGCAGTCTGCCGCCGGGAGTACCGGAAGATTTCTATGCCCGGGTCGCCCGCCTATCACGCGAGGGCGGTGCCCGCTGCGTAGTGGATGCCTCCGGCCCGGCCCTCTCCGCAGCGCTTGCCGAAGGCGTCTTTCTGATCAAACCCAGCCTGCGCGAGCTGGGCGAGGAGCTAGGCGGCGCGGCGCTCGACACCGAGCCGAGCCAGATCGGGGCGATCTCGAGACTGGTCGCGGAGCGCTCCGCCGAATACGTCGCATTGACCCTCGGTGAAGCGGGCGCGGTACTTGCCTCGAAGTCCGGCACTATCAGAATTCCTGTGCCAGCGGTGCGCGTGATCAGCACCGTCGGGGCTGGTGACAGTTTTCTCGGCGCGTTTGTACTCCGACTCGCGCAGGGTCACCCTGTGGAGACGGCCTTCCGGGCTGCCGTTGCCGCTGGAAGCGCAACAGCGATGACGCCTGCGACCGAACTCTGCCACCGTGACGACGTCGAACGGCTCGAGGCGGAACTCGCGGCGGCGCTGCTTTAATCGCCTGGAGAGTCAAAGCGCCCGAGCCTGGGGTTGCACGCCAAGTGTTCGATGCTGGTGACGACTTGTCTGGCCTAAGCACGCTCCTTTCCCAGTGCCGTGACAGGGCTATCGAAGGGAAGCGCGCCGGCGGTCACGCAGTTTCGTCGTCCTGTCCGCGGACCAGTGTTCGCTTCTGATATTCCGTCATGCCCGCCCCCTTTGTTTCCTTCTCCTGGGTTTACCTGACGGTTTTATGCGCCGCTGGGAGCCAGCCTGGCGAAACGGCCGGTGGTGTTGCCCGGTCAGGTCCGGACGTTCACGTTGCCCGAGACGAGCGTGCCGAGGCGGGCGGCCGGGTCCAGGTCAATCCCGTCTTCGGTGAAGTTCAGGTTGTCCCCGCTGATGACCAGGACGGTGCCTTCGCGGGCCGCTGCCATCCAGCAGGCATCGCCGGGATCCGTAAGGTCAAGTTGCCGGGAAAATATCGACTCCCCGTCGATGTCAAAACTCACAAAACCCTGCTCGGTCACGGTGCAGCTGCAGCTGTCCTTCACACCAGTGGTGTGCTCGACGATGTCGCCGTAGTCCGCGCTCAGGGATAGCTGGAAGCCGTGGGTGAGCAGGACCGAGACCAGAGCGGAGATCAGTTCTCCGCCGAATCCGCGCAGAGCCATGTTCGGGAACAGGGTAAAGGCCAACGCGGGGACCGTTCTGGTCCCGGTCTCATCCCGATGGTCGAGGGTAAGCCGGGCCCCCAGAGGCGTGAGCTCCTCGATCGGGCCGGCTGACTCGCGGACCGTCAGACCGGGTTCCTGACAGTCACGGTGGCAGATCCAGGGATCGAACGTGACGTGCTCGGTCCCGTCCGGGGCCGTGCCTTCAGTGACGTCCACGCTCAGTGAGAGCGCTTCGCCGGGCTGCAAGGGCAGCCCGCAGGAAGCGCAGGTCCGGGCCGTAGCCGCGGTCGTGGTGACGAAATGGCTGGCGTCGCGGCCCTTGAAGGCTTCCAGGCGGCCGTCCCAGGCGACATTGCTTGTGATGGGCATCATGGCAGTCTAATACCCGGGCGGCGATACCGGCCGGCATCTCGGCTGTCTCCCGTCGACGCGGCAGCAGCGAAGTACTGGGGAACCATGGTCTCCCTTCGCGGGACCGTTATCCCTGTCGACCTTGAGCTGGCCTTAGGCCGCCTCAAGACAGTGCCCGAACAGCGCCATCAGGAAGCGGCTGCTCTGTTCGGCTAAAAGCCGCCGCACTGGAGGCCAGCATTGGCCAGCATCCTTGCGCCCCTGGACGCCTGCCGGAACAGAAAATCACCAGCGTTGTCAGTTCCGGCCCACTCTGGCCGACGGCGAAGCCGGCACAGGAGCGCTAATCGCCGAGCCCTGGGCCTGTACCTGACATTGTTCAAAAGGATGCCCACGCCGACACCGCACGCGTCCAGCCAAGCCGCCGTCGCGCGTTCCGGGACTGCCGTCCCGTATTGTCCTCAGCCTGTCAGCCATGCACACCGCCCGCGGCCCCAAGAGAAGTGCGGCACGCACGAATGAATCTTGCGGAAGCAGCTGGTGCGGTTGTTCGCCCCGGACATTTCGCCCCTTCCCGGCGAGCCATCCACGTCCGCCGCTCCCGCCTCATGCAAGCTCAGCACGGCAGGTACCAAGCCGCAGTCCGC
This sequence comes from Arthrobacter sp. P1_B11, assembly GCF_056406715.1. Taxonomy (NCBI): domain Bacteria; kingdom Bacillati; phylum Actinomycetota; class Actinomycetes; order Micrococcales; family Micrococcaceae; genus Arthrobacter; species Arthrobacter sp. P1_B11. The sequence goes on along the minus strand of NZ_JBFTZQ010000004.1, from coordinate 126,731 downwards.
TTGACGGGGACTTACGGCACTGGCATCCAGCGCCGGGGCCTGCGAAATTTAACCACATTAGGGGCGGGCAGGGGATGGAGCGCAAGGATGCGTGTCAGGGAGGTACTGGCAGGGGTCGATGACTCAATTGCGGGGCGAAATGCGGTGGACTGGGCCGCGCAGCGCGCCAGTGAGCGGGCGCTGCGGCTGAACCTTGTCCGCGTTGTTCCAGGTCCCTGGGTTTACCAACGCGCGTCCCAGTATCGTCAGGCGATGGCACAAGCCCGAGAGCTGTTGGAGGCAGAGTCCTCCCGGCTATCGGCGCTGATGCCCGAATTGGAGGTCGTAACCACCCGTCGTACCGGAGAAACGGCCGTGGTGCTTCGGCAGCTATCCGATGCCTCTGAGACTGTGGTCGTTGGGTCGGACCGTGCCCCCGATAGTCATGGAGAAGGATCCGGGGCGGTCAGCTTCCAGGTCGCCGTCGTCAGCCGCAGTCCCGTTGCGGTCATTCCAGCGTTTATCTCAACGGACAGCTCCGGCGTACTTGTCGGCGTTGACGGTTCGGCGGACTCCGCAGTGGCTGTGGACTTCGCGTGCCGGGAAGCGCTGCGGCTGGGCGAAGACTTAACCGTCGTGCATGTTGAGCCAACAGCAGGCGTATCCGCAGCCACGGTGAAGATTCAACCGGGCGGGCATGAAACAGAACCAAAGAGCAGGAGGCTGCTTTCGGCAGCCAGTCTAACGGCAAGGGATCTGTACCCGGGACTGGACATCCATGAGGCCCTTGAAACAGATGATTCGCCCGCCTTCGCGCTTATCCACGCCGCACGTCACGCCCGATTACTGGTTATCGGTTGCCGTGGCCGGGGCGGGATAAGGAAACCCGTTGGCACCGTAGCCGAAAAAATCCTTCAGCACCTCCCGTGCCCCACAATCGTCACCCGCCCAGCAAACGGACACGAGTAGCGGCTATCGGGGCAGGGAGGGCCGACGGAACCTCCCCGATTCCTGCAGCACGGACAAATCGGCAGATTGCATGTGGCGCTGCAGATGCGGAGATGACGCGGGACGGAAGTCTCTGCCGCTTCTAGAGGGAAGCGGCGACACCCAATCTGGCGAGGTAAAGCCGAAGCGTTACCGTGACGGAAGGAACGCAGGATGTATTGGAACGATGGGATGGGGCTTGGGGATATCCCCTGATGGGCCCGAGCTTCCTAATGTTCTGGGCCGCCGTTATTGCTGCCCTCATGTTTGTTCTTCCGTTCAATGGCAGCGAAGAACGTCAAGTCCGAACAGGCCCGGGAGGAAACTCCGGAGCGTCTGCTGGCCGAGCGCTTTGCCCGCGGCGAGATCGATGAGAGCGAATACACGGCCCGCCCGGACGTCCTCCGCCGCAACCTCGGTCGATAACGTAACCCAGTGGCTCTGCCGCCCAGAAGCAACAAACGCGGTCCGAACCCGGAACCCAACCGCAGTTTGCGGTGGCCGGTGTCGCAGGCATGCAAGCATGCAGGCGTCACGGGATGCACCCTGTAGAATCCGGCGCGGCGCAGCAACGGCCAGAGGCCGTGCCCACCGAAGCTGGTTCAGGAGTCCAGCGGACCGCCAGCGGAAGCGTGGTCGCGGGGCTGCCACCAGTGGGTGGGTGCGCTGGTTACGACGAAGCGGCGCCCCGTGACTTCCGTGGGCGTGATGCGCACAAGAGTATCTTTGACACCCTCCTCCCAAGGAGAGAGGTCACGGTCCAGGGCCAGCCCGGCCGATTCAACGGTTTCAGGCTTTCCCTTAAGGACGACACTCCAGGCTATCGTCCCATAGGAATTCAGTCCGTCGGCTTCAAAGGCGACCATACCCCCAGCAATGAGAGCTTCCAGCTTGGTACCGGGACCCGTCCGGAAGATCAGGGTTCCGTCTTCCGGCAGATAATTTACGGGAAAGATTTCCGGACCGGTGTCGATAACGACAGCCAACCTGCCAACTGAAGTTGAACGGAGGTATCCCCAGCAGTCGTGAACGCCAAGGATTTCCGTCGTGGGCTCTGCGTTCGGGTTATCCATGTTGCGAGGCTATGTCAGTTGCTGCCGCCCCGGTAGGGCAGAAGGTCCCGAACCCTGCACCCGGGGACAGAGTGCACTCCATCCAGTGCGCCCGCCTGCTGTCGCAGCGCAACTGAGCCGCAGGGCCGTAAGTTCTACCCCGAGATTCCGTGGAGCAGAGCAATGACTGTCAGTCGAAAACGGCGGAGGAACGGGACCTACTCATTGTCTGACCCCATGTCGGGACTTATGGCACGTCCGCGCAGGTACGGGTTCCATAAGACTGGAGATAGGAAGACAGGAGGCTTCGTCATGACTGTTCTTGTTGCCTATGCAAGTTCCTTGGGATCGACTCGGGAGATAGCTCAACATATGGCATCCCGTATGGCGGTTGCACTCGGCGAGGTCGAGTGCCGGTCCGTGCAGGAAGTCGAGGCTGTCTCCAGCTATGAGGCTGTCGTGGTCGGCAGCGCAATCCACAACCAGGCGTGGCTGCCCCCGGCTTTGCTGTTCTTCACCCGCCATGCCCACGAGCTGGCCAAACGACCCGTCTGGGCCTTCAGCGTAGGGATGGCTGACGCGCTGCCAAAGCCGTTTCGCAAGCGCGGTGCGGCACTGCAACAGGAACGTCTTTCACGGGTCCTGGTCAAGGAATGTCCGCTTCGCGGCCACAAAATCTTCTCCGGTGTCTACAAGGCTGGCCAGATGCCGGCACCGCTCCGGATGTTGTTCCGGCTCGTCGGCGGGCGTTTTGGGGACTTGCGGGACTGGGCGGTCGTCGACGGCTGGACGGATCAGATTACGGACCAACTAGCTAAACCCGCTTCATCCACGTCTTCAGGCAGCATCCCTGCATAATGCGATCGAGACTGCACGGCCCGCGGTCCAACCGCCCGGCGGGGTGGACGTGATGCCGGGGAGGCCCTATGACGGATGTGAGCATACGCACTGAACGAGGGGACATGCCTGCCTACGCAGCGACACCGGCCGGCGCGGGTACGTGGCCCGGGGTCCTCGTCATCCATGACGCACTCGGCCTGAGCCGCGATACCCGCGGCCAAGCCGACTGGCTGGCCAGCGAGGGATTCTTGGCCGTGGCACCTGACCTGTTCTACTGGGGCAGCAGGGCGACTTGCTTGTGGTCCCTCATCCGCGGCTGGCGGCCCCTCGGCGACCTTGACGTCACCCGCGCCTGGCTAGCCGCACAGGACGGGTGCAACGGCCGGATCGGGGTGATCGGCTCTGCATGGGCGGCGGGTTTGCCCTCATGCTGGCCCCGGACCATGACTTCGCCGCGGCAAGCGTGAACTACGGCGGACTCGATGACGAGACCGCCCGCGCATTGCCCCGGGCCTGCCCGATCGTGGGCAGCTACGGCGGCAGGGACCGCTGGCCGGGAGTGCGGAAGGTCCTGGCCCGTCTGGATCCGCTGCTCGCCGGCGCCGGGATAGACCATGACATCAAGGTCTATCCCGGTGCCGGGCACGGCTTCCTCAACAATCATGGCCCGTCCGAGCTCACCTTCGGGGACAGGTTGCTCGCGAAGCTGGTTGCAGCCGGCTATCACGAGCCCTCCGCCGAGGACGCGCGCAGGCGCATCCTCGCCTTCTTCCGGGAACACCTGAGCCCTGAGCCCTAGGAGGAAGCGCGATGACACACCGCACACCGAGGGGAGTGCTACTGGCGGCGGGTGCCGCGGCCGGTTTCACCGCCGGCTATCTGTCACTTGTACGGCCACGCCTGCTCCACTGGGGTGCGACCGCTGACGAAGTGAAGGGACCCTACCCGGGCGCCGAGCTGATTCCGGACAGCACCCGAAGCGCGACCATGGCCGTGACCATCGATGCGCCCCCTTCCCGCGTGTGGCCCTGGCTGGTCCAGATGGGAACCGATCGCGCCGGCTGGTACAGCTGGGACCGTCTCGATAACTTCGGGCACCGCAGCGCTGACAGGATCCATCCCGAGTGGCAGGAAATCTCCCTTGGGGACCATCTGGCGGCAAAGCCCGACAGCAGCCAGTGGTGGGAGGTCGCGGCGCTTGAACCCGGGCGGTTCTTGGGCCTCCGTATGTCGCTCGATCTCCGGGGGCGTCCCTTCGACCCAGCACGAACGCGGCCGCGCCATTACACCGACTCGATCTGGGGATTCGAGCTGCACGAATGGCCGGGTCAGAAAAGCCGGCTGGTAGTCAGCGGGTGCTGGTCGCTACAGCCTAAATGGCTTCAACCCATCCTGAGCATTGCCATGCTGGAGCCCTCGCACTGGATCATGCAGACCCGTCAGTTCTCGAATCTAAAGCGCCTCGCCGAATCAACAAGGGCCTGACCTTTCCTCCGTCCGGAACCGGGCCGGCCCTTGAGAACGGGCCGGCGACCGTTGGGAGACGGGCCCGGCCGGGGCCGACAGCGCGAGGCCAAGCGTCCAGGGGAGGGAAGGACGCCGACGGACGGTATAGCCCCATGGGCGCTGCGGTCTGAACAGGCCACCGGTCGCCAGGCGCGAGGCTTAGGCGCGGAGGAGTCTTGTTCGTGCCCGGTCCGGGACCAAGGCTCTGGCCCGTTTTCATGGCACGGCGCACCGTGCACTTACGGCCACCGCCCAAGTCAGTGAGATTTCGGAAGGTTCTATATCCAGTGCCCGATCCATGCGCAAAGCGCCTGAGGCCACCAATGGGGCGTAGGGTGCTGTTCGTCGGCGGAATTGTGTCTTCGCTGCTCTGGCCGCTCGCCAGTGAGGTGCTGGGAAGGACAACCGACTCTCCTGAAGCCTATTGAGCGTCCGGCACCTGCTGTAGGGCCGAAGGCCCGGCGTTATCTGCCCCGTCACCCGACTCTGGAAATGAAACCAGGGGCACGCATGGCGCCTGGCGGAGCGCCGGATTTGAAGCGGGCGTGGCCGACTCAAAGAAGAGTGGTCGGCTTGTGACTAAATGCCCTGTGGCAGGGACCGGAATCAAGCGACACTGGACGCCGGCACGCAAGCCAGGCTGAAGGGAATTGGTCATGATGTACGGATGGGATGGAAGCTGGGGCATCGGCGGCTGGATCGCAATGGGTCTAATGATGTTGCTGTTCTGGGGAGGCCTGGTCACGGTGGTGATCCTCTTGCTTCGCGGGAGCCGCTCGGGAGGACGGGGTTTCTACGGGCCACTGCACGATGATTCCGAGCGTATCCTCAATGAGCGCTTCGCCCGGGGCGAGATCGACGAAACGGAGTTCAACGCGCGCCGCGACGCTCTGAGGCGCCGACCGTGAACAGGCTTTCCCTCGGGGCCCTGGTCCTGTTCGGAATCGTTGCGACCGTGATCCTGGCGGGCGTGTCCTTGGTCGCCTTGGCGCTCGTGGGCGGCGGCACGACTCCCCTCGGGTTCGGGTTCCCGGCTGCCGCGCGATGCACGACCCCGGCACTGCCGGGCACTCTTATCGACGTCACCGCCACCGATATGGGAGGCCCGATGATGGGCGGCCCCCGGAGGATGGGAGGTATGCGCCTGACCGCGGACCGGGCAACCGTTCAGCACGGTGAGGTGTCATTCCTGGTCACCAACGCAGGACGTCTGGCCCATGAAATGATCATCCTTCCGATGCCAGGCACACAGATCGCAGGCACGCGCGTCACGGGCCGTGATGGGAAGATTGATGAAACGGGAAGCCTGGGTGAAGCTGCCGCCACTTGCGCCGAAGGTGAAGGGCAAGCAATCCTCCCCGGTGCTGGCGGGTGGGTGACGGTCACTCTTCCCCCCGGCCGCTATGAACTCATCTGCAACCTTCCCGGGCACTATGTCGCAGGGATGTACACGCAGCTCACAGTCACCTGAGCCGCCTCGTCGCACCAACGAGTCGGACCCTGAGGCGCATACGGTGAACTTGTCCGCCCGCCGCGCTCCGGCCAAGGACGAAAGCTGGCCGTTGGGTCACACGTTCCGCACTCTTTGATGGTCACTGCTTCGTCCCCAGGGGCCAGGTATCCCGAACCGAGATAAAGAGAAGGCACGCCGCGCCTCCTCCTCCTGTGTTGGCGTTAGGGAATGGGTGGTGTCCAGACCCATTCCTGGATTTCCGGGAGATCTTCGAAGTGTTCGCGGATATACCGCGTGTGTGCGTCCAGTTGTCTGCGGCAGAACTCCACAAGTTCATCCGCGCCCGGGACCCGCCGGCAAACGCGACGCAATGCTTCCAGGACCAGGTGGTAGCGGCTCAATTTGTTCAGGACCACCATGTCAAAGGGTGTGGTGGTGGTTCCTTGTTCGTTGTAGCCGCGGACGTGGAACTGTTCCGGGCGGGGCCTTCCGTGCAGGAGCTGGTGCAGGGCAYGGGCGTAGCCGTGCCAGGCAATGATGACTTCCCCGTCGGCTGTGAATAGTTCTTCGAACTTCTCCCCGGACAGACCGTGGGGGTGGGTGTCGCGGGGCGGAAGGACCATCGCATCCATGACGTTGACAACGCGGACCGTCAGTTCAGGGAGATGCGTTTGCAGCAGCCAGGCGGCGGCCAGCGTCTCTTGGGTGGGGATGTCCCCGGCACAGGCCATGACGACGTCAGGCCTGGCCCCGGCACGGGCAGGCTCCTCGTTACCGGCCCAGGACCAGACGGACGCTCCCGCTGCGGCGTGCTGTCTGGCTTCCTCGAGCGTCAGGTACTGCGGGTGGGGCTGCTTGTCCACGACCACCAGGTTCACGTAGTCCTTGCTGCGCAGGATGTGTTCGGCGGTGACGAGGAGGGTGTTTGCATCCGGAGGCAGGTAGACGCGGGTGACGGTCCCTGACAGGGACAACACCGTGTCGATCAGCCCGGGTCCTTGGTGGCTGAATCCGTTGTGGTCGTTGCGCCAGCAGGTGGAGGTCAGCAGGATGTTCAGGCTCGGTACGGGTACGCGCCATTCAAGTTCCCGTGCGTGCTGAAGCCATTTGGCATGTTGGATGGTCATCGAGGCGCTGACCATCGCGAAGGCCTCATAGGTGGCAAAGAGCCCATGGCGGCCCGTGAGTAGGTATCCTTCCAGCCAGCCCTGGCACAGATGCTCGGAAAGGACTTCCATGACCCTGCCTCCGGGCGAGACATGGTCTACAGCCAAGGCACGCTCCCCGTCCTTGGTAGGTTCCAGGAGGCAGCGGTCGGTGGCTTGGAAGACAGCCCCGAGCCGGTTGCTGTTGGTTTCGTCGGGGCAGAAGAGCCGGAACCGGGGGTTTATGGCTGTATCGATGTAGATGTCCCGGAGCAGTTCGCCCAGAGGCCTGGTGGTCTCATGGATGACCGATCCTCGGGGGGTGTCCCTATGCTTTTGGTCAAGCGGCCTGGGCGGGTTTCTCTTCGTAGAAGGTGCCGTGTCGGAGCATGGAATAGATGACGTCGCAGCGGCGCCGGGCCAGGCAGATGACGGCGGCGTTGTGTTTCTTTCCTTGTGCCCGTTTCTTTTGGTAGTAGGCCTTCGACGCGGGGTGGTGGCAGCTGGCGATCCAGGCGGATCTGAAGAGGGCGTTCTTGAGCTGTTTGTTCCCGGAGCGTGCGGGGAATTCACCGCGGATCGAGGTTCCGGAGCGCCGTGTCACCGGGGCGATGCCGGCGTAGGCGGCGAGGTGTCCGGCGGAGGTGAAGGTGCCGGCGTCGCCGATGGTCAGGAGTATCGTCGCTGCGGTCTTGATGCCGACTCCCGGCATGGACATCAAGACCTGGGAAAGAGGGAAGTCATCGAGGAGTTTTTCGACTTCTTCGGCCACGATGGCGCGTTGGTGTTTGAGTTCCTTGATCTGGGCGGCGACCCGCGGGATGACCAGTTCGACTGCTTCGGTGCCGATCACGGTGACGGTCTGCTCGCCCAGTGCCGAAAAGACCGCGTCGATCAGGTTCATCGGATCCTTGCGGCTGTGGTTTCTGGCCCAGCGCAGCACGTTGGAGCGCCCGGCTGCCCGCAGTCCGGTGGGTCCGGAGTACTTGATGAACAGTTCCAGGACCAGGGACCTGGTCAGTACGGTGCCGGGGAAGACGCGCTCCAGGGCGGGGAAATTGCAGCAGCAGGGACCGCATGCGGTTGATCGCCCTGGTGCATTCGTGGGTCAGGTCGGCGTCGAATCCGGAGAGCACTTTCAGCGCGGCGAGGACCTCGCTGTCCCGGTCAACGGCCCGCAGTGTGTGCGGCATTGCCCGGGCCGTTTCGGCGATAATGAACGCGTCTCTGGCATCTGTTTTTGACTTGCCGGGGTACAGGTCCGCGGCTTTGCGCATTGCCAGGCCGGGCAGGTATGCCACGGTGCAGCCGCTGTCACGGGCCACGGCTATCGGCAGTGCGCCGATGGTGTTGGGCTGGTCGACGATCACAAGCACGCGGCCGTGCTGCTGCAGGCCGGTGAAGAGCTCGCGCAGCCGCGCTTCGTCCTGCGGCAGCGGCTTGTCAAAGACGCGTTCGGCGGCGGCGTTGAATGCGGCGGCGTGATGTTCGGATTTGCCGACATCGAGTCCGCAGTAGACCTCGTATCCTTCGTCCATCCGGCGCTCCTTTGCACCACAATCGGCCGCAGTCACGACACCCGATGCTGTCACCCACGTTACAAAGAGACCTGGCCCCGTTGGAAGGAGCCGGCCGTGTCCCTATCAGCAGTCAACGCGTGTCTCCGAACCCGGCGACAACACCCCCCGGATCATCAATGACAGGGCGAGAAAGTCATACCGGGCCCAGCGACCAACCCCCGACCTTCGGGGACCCAATAAATGTAACGGGGCGGCGGCATGGCGTACCGTTCCAGGGCGGGGATTTCGAGGGCAGTGCCGGCGCCGCCCCGGCTCGCACGTGCGGCGCCTATGCGAAGACTGCGCTCCGGGGCAAGTGCGGCCAGTTCGGGGATGAGCCGGCCTGCGTTGTCGAAGAGGGTTTCCGGCCGGGAGGAGCGCATCCAGGTCTCCAGCTGGGCCAAGTGTTCAGGGTTCTCGCGAACACCGCCAGGGGCACTTGGTGGGAACGAAAGGTTCCCTCGGACGGGGAGGCCACCGACGGTGGCCGGCCCGGTCCACCCTTTGGGCGTTCGCAGGATGATGGCAGGCCATTTCGCGGGACCGTGGACACCTTGGCCGAGCGCCTGGGATTGCAGCTCGCGGATGCTCGCATACGCCGCGTCCATGGCGGTGGCCAGCTCGCGATGGACAAGCCGGGGATCGTCGCCGGAGACGGTCACCGGGTTCCAGCCATGGGCCTTGAGCAGCGCCTCCACGTCCTCGTGGGATCTGCGGCCCAGGACGGTTGGGCCGGAGATTTTGTGCCCGTTCAGATGCAGTATCGGCAGTACGGCACCGTCCCGTGCCGGGTTGAGGAAGGATGGCGCCTTCCAGGATGCTTCCAGTGGCCCGGTCTCGGCTTCGCCGTCGCCGATGAAGCAGGCGACGATCAGCCCGGGGTTGTCCATGGCGGCGACGGCGGGACCACAGTGTCCAGGACCCGCAACGGACAGCACTTCGGCTGCGGTTCGTTTGATCAGCCGGTTCAGGTGGGCATAGATCAACGACAATCCAGGGCTGGTCCCCCAATCTCCCAGAAGGCGGGGTTTGATGTTGCTTGGCAGCAGCGGCTCTCGCAGCAGCGGGTCTTGGTGAGATAGTTGGCCGCGGACCAATACTGGTTCAGCAGCTCAAAGTCCTCATCCGCAGTTTCCGGGACGGCGGTTGCTGTTTCATGGGTTTGCCTCTTCCGGGGCCGGCGGCGTGCCGATGACGTTTCTGGCCGCTGGACTGCCTAGTCTTCACGGTGTCAGAGACCCGGCGAGGCGGTTAGGGCCATAGGGCCACAGACTGCGCGGCAGCGGCACTTCACTCACAACTCCACCTAGAACGTGGTGGTTCTCGCCGAGCAGTGGTTTGTCAGCCAAGGCAGCCAGTTATCCGTTGGTGCCGCCACGGGATCCAGCGACACTTGCTAAGCCGTTCGGGGAGGTCGTCCGTGGTATTGAGTTCGACGTCGTCGGCCGTTTCCAACCGCTCGACGCAACCCGAACCACAATATCCTTCCGCGGATCACAAGTGACCCTCCCAAGGTCGTACCCTTGTCCCAAGGTCGACTCAATCAGGCAACGCATTCGAACGGATACGGCATGTCAGATCCCAACGTCCAGGAGCGTCACTCCACACAGTTTCCGATCACCGAGGCCGCGTGCCTTCCCCCGGACCAAGTGCTCGAACAGCTAGCGTCCAGTCCGGCGGGGCTATCGAATGAAGAAGCCGCTACGCGCCTTACCCAACTCGGCCCGAACGCCGTGCGGACGCACCGGGCGAATGGATGGGCGGTGTTGGGCCGGCAGTTCGCCAGCCCCATCCTCATCCTGCTGATCATCACGGCCGGGCTGTCCCTCTTCCTGGGCGATGCCACGAATTCGATCGTGATCGCCATGATCCTCCTGGTCAGCGTGGGATTGGGCTTCATCAACGAATTCCGCGCCGAACGAGCCTCCGAAGCCCTGCACTCCCGCGTCATCCACCGCGCCATCGTGCTCCGCGACGGAACCACAGAAAACGTGGACGTCACCGCGCTGGTGCCCGGCGACGTCGTGCATCTGGGTTTGGGGGCCATCATCCCCGCCGACATCCGCCTCCTGGGCACCCAGAACCTCCTCTGCGACGAAAGCATCCTGACGGGGGAGTCCCTCCCGGCCGGCAAGGATCCGGCCCCCGTGCCGCCCGGATCGGCGCTGGGCGACCTCTCATCCTGCGTCTTCATGGGAACCGTCATCCAGTCCGGCGGCTGCACCGGAGTAGTGGTGGCCACCGGCGGCCGCGCCGAATTCGGCCGGATCGCGCTGGGCCTGGGGGAACGGCAGCCCCAAACCGAATTCCAGCTCGGGCTGAAGCGGTTCTCGTTCCTGCTCTTGCAGGTGGCCACCGGGCTCACCACGCTGATCTTCATCGCGAACCTGCTGCTGCACCGCCCGCTGATCGAGTCGTTGCTGTTCTCCCTGGCAATCGCCGTCGGCATCACACCGCAGCTGCTGCCCGCCGTCGTGAGTACCAGCCTCGCCACGGGCACGCGCCAGCTGGCCCGACGGAAAGTCCTGGTCAAACGATTGGTCTGCATCGAGGACCTGGGCGACATGGACATCCTGGTCACCGACAAAACAGGCACCCTCACGGAGGGCCGGATCAGCTTCACCGGCGCGCTGCCCGCCTCCCCGGGCGTGTCCGGCGTCGAACTTCTCACCTTGGGTTTGTTGGCCACCGAAACCGACTACGCCGAGGCCAAACTATCCACGGCCGGGCAAAACCCGCTGGACGCCGCACTGTGGGAGAGCTCCGGGGCAGCCGCCTTCGATCCCGCCCGCTTTGAGCGCCTCGACCTGATCGGCTTCGACCACCAGCGCCGGCGGACCAGCGTGCTGGTGCGTGAGGCCGGCGGCCTGGCACGCCTGGTCACCAAGGGTGCCCCCGAGGGCGTCCTCGCCCTCTGCGGGCCGACGTCACCCAAGGTGAAGGCAATGCTGGACGGACAGTTCGACGCCGGATCGCGCGTCGTGGCGGTAGCCACCCGCCCAGCGGTCGGGATGAGCAAGATCAGTCCTGACGACGAAAAGGACCTCGTCCTGGTTGGCTTCCTCGTCTTCCTCGACCGGCCCAAGGCAAACGCGAAAGCGTCCCTCGAACGGTTGGCCACGCTGGGCATCTCCGTGAAAATCGCCACCGGAGACAACGCCAAAGTCGCCGAAAAAGTATGCTCCGAGCTCGGGGTGCTTTCCTGGGGAACGCTCACCGGCGCGGACGTCGACGCACTGTCCGATGCCGAGCTGGCCGCCACCGCCCGGGAAGCCACCATCTTCGCCCGCGTCTCGCCCGAGCAGAAAGCACGGATAATCACTCTGCTGCGCCAAAGCGGCGGGGCAGTGGGTTTCATGGGCGACGGCGTCAACGACGCCCTGGCCCTGCACCGCGCGGACATCGGTATCTCCGTGGACAGCGCCACCGACGTCGCCAAAGACGCAGCCGATGTGGTGCTTATGGACAAGGACCTGGGCGTTCTGGCCGACGGCGTGATGGAGGGCCGGAGGATCTTTGCGAACACCATCAAATACGTGCTGATGGGAACATCGAGCAACTTCGGCAACATGTTCAGCGCGGCCACGGCGTCGGTGGTGCTGAGCTTCCTGCCGATGCTGCCAGGGCAGATACTGCTCAACAACCTGCTCTACGACAGCGGCCAGTTGGCCATCCCGGGCGACCGCGTGGACAAGGAACAGCTGTTGGCACCGTCGCATTGGAACATCGGTTTCATCCGGCGGTTCATGTTCCTCTTCGGGCCGATTAGCTCGATCTTCGATTTTGCGACCTTCGGGCTCATGCTGTTTGTCTTTGAGGCGGTCCCGGGGGAGTTCCGGGCGGGTTGGTTTATCGAATCCATCGCCACGCAGACCCTTATCATTTTTGCCATCAGGACCCGGCGGGTTCCGTTCGTGCGAAGCCGTCCCTCCGCTGGCCTCTTGGGTGCATCCTTGGGCGTGGTGGCCGCGGGTATCTTCCTGCCGTTGTCACCGCTGGCGGCCCTGCTGGGCTTTGATCCGTTGCCGGTGCCGTTCTTCCTGACGCTGCTGGGAATGATCGTTGTCTACATGGTCCTGGTGGAATTCGCCAAGAGCTGGTTCTTCGCCCGGGCCGCACAGCAGTTGCCGGAGATTCCGACGACTGTCCGCCGTCGGCCGGATACCCACCACATCTCCCGCCGCGCCTCCCGCTTCAGCGCGCCGGTTGCCGCGGTAGTCCCTGGGCGTCCGGTGCGTAGGCGGCGCAAGGAGCAGTAGCTGCGCCCTGTTGGAGTTAGCGGGGGAGGGCGAACACGTTTAGCATGTCGGACAAGAGTGCCACAAGAGCTCCGACGGATGATCAGTCTGCAATCGTTCTTATCGCTGGCAGAGGGTACAGTGCCGGCCCCGCTTCCCGATTCCAGCTGGATAGCCCGTCTCCCGACGGCATCCGCCTCTATTGGTTGAGGCTCCGATTCGCTGGATCATCCGAAATAACGACGACGGCTGTCGCTTCCGCGATTGCCCGTTCCTCGTCATAAGGGACGACTAGGACAGGACACCTTGACCCGTCGGTGCTGATGGTGCGGATAGTTGTGTCCTCCGTTTGGTTCCTGTCCTCGTCGATGAAGAGGCCAAGAGGCTTGAGCAGAGGCATCACCCGCGACCTGAACTGACTGGAATGCTCACCGACACCACCGGTAAGGACCAGGTCTCGGCGCCGCCTGCACCCGGACGACCCCAATGATCCGTACGTTTTCCGCGTCGACATGTCCGACGTCGGCTTGGGCACCCTGCCAGTCGTGTTCACCGGCGCCCCGGACACCGGCAAGAGGCAACTCTTAATTGGACGTGATGGCATTCGAGAAGCGCCCCGACGCACAAAATCCCAGGCGACTGGCCACCGGAACCCTCGCCGCAGGTGCAGCCACGTTCGCGGTCCGCCGTGGCTTGCGCCGTTCACACCCGGCAGCCGGATCCCGCGCATTGAGCACCCATACAACTGATGTCACCCCGCAAACTAAAGGAGATCGGCAACACGGCAAGAGCTCTGATTCCATACGGGACAACCGAAGGACAAACCGCGAAGATCGTCGACGTCATTGCGGACGTTATCCGGGACAGGGGTCACACGGCCGACGCCGTCGACATCAACGGACCGTCCAGCACCCTGCCCGCCGGCTACGACGCTGTGATCGTCGGCGCGTCCATCCACATGGGCAAGCACGACAAACACGTAGTCGAGTTCGTGCAGAAAAACCACGACACGTTGGAGCAGCTCCCTTCGGCCTTCTTCTCCGTCAGCCTCGCCGCCCACGGCGACACCGGGCAGGCCGAGACGTACGTCGACCAGTTCGAAGAAGAGACTGGGTGGCGCCCCGACCAGGTCGCCTTGTTCGGCGGTGCCCTCCTCTGCACCGACTACGGCTTCATCAAGCGGCACATGATGAAAAAGATCGCGCAGGACAAGCCAGGCAACCTCGGACTCGACATGTCTCGCGACTACGTCTACACCCAGTGGGACGCGGTCAAACGATTCGCAGAGCACTTCGCGGACAGGCTCAAGTCCACCTCCCCGTGACGCTCACCAGGCCACGGCCGGGAAGAGGCGGTGATGATGGACAGGCTCACCGCGGATGACCAGCTGGTCCTTTGGTCCGACGACACATGGCCGCAGGACATCGGCGCACTCATGTTTTTGGACGGCAGCAACCTGCTCGACGCCGACGGGCAACTGCGGATCCATGCGGTGCAGGAAGCACTCAAACGCCGCCTGCACATTCTGCCCCGGCTTCGCCAAGTGCTCTACTTCCCCCGTTGCGGTCTCGGCCGGCCTCTTCATCCGCCTGCATCACGTCATGGGAGATGGAATGGCCAGCGTGACTGCCCTGGCGGCGTTACTGGACACCACCCGGAGGCCGGCACGGAACACCCGTGCCCGAGTGGACTCCGTCGCGGTGGCCGTCCACGGCTGCCCTCCTGGTCGACAACCTGCAGGACGTCGGCCACGACCTCGCTCAGGTGCTGGCTGCGATCACACATCCCGTGCGGACGGTCCGCGGCGCTGTCAGCGCGTGGCCCACCTTCCAAGGGTTGCTCGCCGCCGAGCCCGGACCGAGCACCAGCCTGAACCGGCTGGCCAGCCGGGGATAGCGCATTGAGGGCATGTCCGTGCCGATCTACGTGCCCATGTCGCTCCGGGCAACAAGTCCCAAAGCGCGCGATTACCAGGCGGAGAACTTCATCAGCCAATTCGCCGTGCCAGTTCCGTTGGCGGACATGGATCCTGACTCCAGGCTAAACAGATCGCCGGGGAGACCACAAGACGCAAGGCCATGCCCCACACTCCCCTCGGCGCCATGTTCGGCAACAGGCTCATCAGCGGCATCATGATCAAGTTCGTTGCACGGCGCCGGGTTAACGTTCTCAGCGCGGACCTGCCGGGGCCAAGAGACCCGTTGTACTTCTGCGGTGCGCGGATCCTGGAGGTGTTCCCGCTGTTGAACCTCATCGGGAACGTCTCCCTCGGCGTAGGAGCAATATCCTGCGCAGGAAGTTTTTGCATGTTGGTGGTCTCCGATGCAGACGCCTATCCCGACCTCGATGTCTTTACCGACAAGTGCATGCCGAGACCTCGAGGCGCTCCTCCGGGTCACCCAGAAACGACAGGTCAGGCTCAATACGCTAGAGGAGGAGTAACAGAAACCAGACTCTCGGCCCGTTGCCGGATTCCCTGGAGCATCTTGCGCTCCATCATGAACCAGCACACGTCGATCAGCGGCGCCAGAATCCAGAGGGCAGCCCTTGTGTAAATCCGGATGCGCACCCGGCTCACCAGCCGCGTGGTGTCCCCGTTCGCGTATAGGGCGAAGCACCAACTGACGCGGCCGGGCACGGGTTCCAGCACCATGGCTTGTTCGGGGCGGAGGACCGCAACCGGCCAGTCCGGGCCTTTGCCCAGAGGGATCACGTCCCCCGCGGCCAGCGCCTGGAACTCGGGAAGCACCCTTTCGCTGCTTGGGCCGCTGAGGATCCCGAAAGCCTGATCCAGGAAGTCGTAGCTGTACAGGCCCCCGCGACCGTTACCCATTTGCACGAGCCATGGCCAGATGCTGTCCGGGGCCGCCTTGATGGACACGGCACGGGTTGTTGTCAGGTAGGGAGCGTCCACGATCCCGTCACCCGGCATTGCACGGTTTGCCTCCTTCCTGCTGGCTCCCCAGTGGAGATGGAGCGGTCGCAGGAAACGATGATAGGCAGCCGTTGCGGCCAGAAATCCACCGGCACTGCCAACGACTCGCGGAAGCAATTGAGCTGAATGCCCGGAAACGTTCATGATTGAGTCTTTCACAGCGGTGAATCGGAAAGGCGTCCTCTTGTGGTCACCAGGAATGAAGTTCGCGGGTGGTGTCCGACGGACAGAAATCCTCAGCGTCAGTTCGTGCCACCCGCGAACGGTTGTTGTCGGGTCAAAGCTCATGAAGGTCCGGTCGTGGTCAGGGTATGTATCGCTCTGACAAGTTCCTCACGCAGTCTTGACAAGTCAGGGCATGTCTCGGGGTCGGCGATTGCTGTGATGGTCAGTGTTCCGGCCCAGCAGGTTCGTGACGAACGTATGGACAAGGTGCGTGGTCATGAAGAAGCGGTAGGCGCCAAGGTGCGAAAGTTGCCACCGCTGCGGACCCGTCGGGCGGTTGAGTGAACTGCGGGCTGCCCTGGTCCTGACCGGCAGCCGCAGCTCGGACGCTCCGCTGGCTGCTGTACGCAGCGCTGCCGGCAGTCTGGCCAGTCCATCGAGTCGGCTCTTTACCGCATCAATGGTCAGGGCCAGCGCCGAGTATGGAGTGTCCCGCTCGTGGCGGTCATCCCAGCGGCCGCGCCCGTCTTCAGCGCCGGCCAGGGCCTCCAAGACGGCCAGGCCGCCGATTCCATCGGTGAGGACATGATGAAAAACGAAAGCAAGCGCTGCCTGGGTCATCGCTTACGTGCGTGATGACCTGGGCGTTCCAGAGGGGCCGGTCGTGGGACAGCGGTGAAGTGAGCATGTCGGCGGCAATGTTCAACACTGCTTCCGGGAATCATTGGCCCAGATGGGACGGCCGCAGCCGAAGGGTACATTGACCAGTCGTTGACGTAGCCGTGGAACAGCACTGAGCCGCTGCGCCAGTCTGTCGAAGAGGGGAACCGGGTCCTGACCACCTTCCATGCCGAACATGAGGACGGCCCCCACTTGCATTGGCGCTGAGCCGCCATCCGCGTCCAGAGACATCATGTCTTCAGGGCTCACCCGGTCGAAATGTCGTGTGAGTGTCATTCCAATCTTCGAAGATCGGCCGGCCACCGGTGGTCAACTACATGCAGGATCGTCAGCGGCAGTTTGGCGCGGTCAGCGCGGCGGGCCGCCCACGTCACCGCGGCCTGGCTTTGCGCGGAATCATTGGTAGCAACAGCGAATGGTTTGGTTTTCATGGCCGGTCCTTTTGGGTTTCTTGCTGGTTATGGTGGGCAGTGAATGCCGGTGGGCGCCTGTGCTGCAGGGCCACAATGTCCCGGCGGGCCACGGGTGCTTTCGCCGGCCTTGGTCCGTGCCAAAACGGGCAGCGCCGGAGGTCAGGCCGGCGTCGTCGGGGTCACCGTCCCTGCGGTGTCACCACCATCGATGATGAACTCGGCGCCCGTGACGAACTGGGACTCATTGGAGGCGAGGTACAGAACCAAATCTGCCACCTCGCCCGGGTGCCCGACGCGGTTCAGGGGCGTATGGGTCATGTCCAGGGTCATTCCTGCTGTCATCGGGGTGGAGATCACGCCCGGGTGCACCGAGTTGACCCGGATGCCGTATCGGCCCAGGTCAAGGGCCGCACTCTTGGTCAGGCCGCGCACCCCGAATTTGGACGCCGAATATCCGGCGATTCCTTCGTATCCCCGGATGCCTGCTATCGAGGAGATGTTGATGATGGATCCGTTCCGGGACTGTTTCAGGGCCGGTATGGCCGCCCTGATTCCGTTGAAGGTTCCCGTCAGGTTTACCGCGATTACGGCGTCCCACTGCTCCAGGGTGTAATCCTCGATGGGGGCGAAGTTCACGATTCCGGCGTTGTTGATCAGGATGTTGAGCCCCCCGAAGTCATCGGCCGCGGTCTTCACCGCCAAGTCCCAGTCTCCGGGACTGGTAACGTCCAGATGCACGTACCTGGCGTCTGAGCCGATCCGTTCGGCGGTTGTTCGTCCCTCGTCGTCGAGCACATCGCCGAGCACTACTTTGGCTCCCTCGCCATGCAGGCGGGCGGCGATGGCGGCTCCGATGCCACGGGCGGCTCCGCTGACGAGGGCTACTTTGTCGATAACGCGTTCCATGATGATCCTTGGGCTTCTGTGGGGGATTGAGGGTGGCTGCGGCGTGCGGGCCCGGTCACCCGCCCGGTGCCGGACCGTCGCCGCAGCGTTCTCGGGGAAGGTGAAAACCCAGGGAAATCAGGTACACCCCGGTGCACATGAGAATGAGTCCCAGGACGCCCAGGGTGGGGATCCGAGCAGCCAGTGCGGTCGCAAAGACGAAGAGTCCTACCAGCATGGTGAACGCACCGGCGCTGGTGCGGGCGGAGGAAGGAGGCAGAAAGGATTCTGCTCCGAGTTTTGCGGCGAGCCGGGGGTCGTCGTTGAGCAGTTGATCCGCCAGTAGCTGGAGTTGGCGTTGTTCGTATTCAGTGAGAGCCACCGGTGCCTCCTTGGACGGTGAATGGTTCAGCGGTCAACGGTTTGTCCAGGCTGGCGGCTTCTTGCTCGACACCACCCGCCATCAGCTGCCTGGTCGTGTCCCGTGCGGAGAAGTACTCGGAAATCACGTTGATCCTGGCCCACGCGGGCAGCTTCGCGCCTTACATCGCCTACAGGACTTCTGTTTTCCTGTCCTGAAGTGTTGCTTTGCATGCTGTGGGGCTCCTACTTCTTATGCTTCCTGCGTTGAATAGGGGTTATCACAGTAGGGCACGGCAGGTGCGTCAGAACCGCGTGGGCCGTGGAACCGAGCAGAAGCCGTTTGAAACCGCCCCGGCCCCGGCTTCCCACCACCAGCATCTGGGCACCGGCGGCGGCCTGCACCAGCGCCTCCGCCGGCTCCATGTCGGTTTCCAGGACTTCGTGCACCACCAGGTCCGGATAATCCTCACCGAGGCCGGAGATGCTTTCGGACAGCACTACCTGCTCTTCGTCCACAATTCGCTGGGCCAGGTTCTCCGTGAGCAATCCACTGTCGATCGACCGGTCGGGCGCCCTGAAGGCGTAAACCACCGTGAGCTCCTGGCCCTCCCGGTCCGCCTCCGCGGCAGCGAAGGCAATGGCCTGCGTGGATTCTTCCGACCCATCAACCCCCACCACGACGCCCCGCCCGCCTTCTGTCTCCACGGCTCCGACCACGGCAACCGGACACTTCGCGGCGGCGGCTACCTGCAGGGCCCGGTCCGTCAACGAACCACCCAAGTGGGCGGAGCCGGATCCCACCACGAGCATCGACACCTTGCCTGAATACCTGCGCAACTCGCCCGCGATGCTTCCCTCGAGGACTTTGGTGGTGATGTCAATCGGAACGCTGCCGCCAACCCGCCCGGCCGCGGCGTCCAGCAGTTCGCCGCCCATCTCCACCAGAGTCCCGGTCCAGGAGACAGGCTTCGCGACCCAGCGGTCGTCTACAACATGAAGGATGACCAACGGCACACCGGCGCGTGCGGCCCGGGCTGCAGCCCACCTCACAGCCGCCTGGCTTTGGGCAGACTCATTGGTTGCAACGGCGATCGGCTTAGAATTTCTCACTGCTGGTCTTCCTTTCCTTATTGGGGCTGTGAACCACCAGAACCGAACAATGCGCGTGGGCAATACAGGCGGAGCTGACGGACCCCAGGAGCAGGCCGCCGAATCCGCCATGACCGCGCCTGCCGACGACGAGCATGTCGGCACGCCGACTGGCCTCTATGAGCGAATCACGCGGATGGCCTCGGACCACCCGCGGTAGGACGTTTGGGGGAGTCACTTGGCCGAAGGCGGCCTGTTCCACGGCCTCCTGCAGGACCATCCGCACGCGTTCCTCGAAACGGTCGATGCCCATCGCCACGTATCCCGCGTAAACTTGGGGATCCTCCCAGCAGGCGGTGGCCAGCACCTCGGCGCCCAGCGGAACAGCGAGCCGCTGGGCCTGCCGAAGGGCTTCCACCGAGGCCTCCGATCCGTCCACCCCCACCACGAACCTGCCACCCTCTGACGCTGACTCCTCCATGGCCGCTTCCCTTCATGGCTTCGTTGCTGCTATCAGACTGAGGGGTCGAACTGAACGTCAACAGGGCCAAAAGCCACCTAAAAACCGGAGGAACTGCCAGATCCGGAGAAACTCCCTCCGCTGCTGCCATATCCTGTGGTTCCCCCGCCGCCCCTGGCAGTGCTGACGCTGCCAACGCCGGTGTTCAGGCCGGAGTTGAAGGCCGGCACGGAGAAGAAGTAGTAGGACGGATAGACGGTTCCCAGGATGCTGGGTTCGTACTGCCGCCGCCGGCGTCGGTCCAGGCCATCCTCTGCGTTTTCCATCTCCCTGCGCATTAGCTTCGCTTCCTTCTCGGTCTTGGCAAAACCTTCGATCACCGTTTCGGCATGGCTTTTCAAGAGCTCCGACAGCTGGGTCCGGGCATCGCGTAACCGGTCCAGCGCAGCTTCGGGCGTGATGGAGCCGTCGGAGAGTTCGGCGGTCCACCGCTCGATATTGTGCAGGCTTTCGTCCCGGAAAGACCTGAGTGCTGCGGCCGTGGCGGAGCCGCCTTGCCCGTGATGCTTGGTGAGCAGTTGTTCCAGCCCGGCGAGGTCGGTGCGGAACGGTGCCAGTTGCCGGTCCCAAGCTGTGGGCCAGGTACTGGCCAGGTTCAGCAACGCGTTGCTGTCGGCGATGACGTCGTCCAGGGCGTCCAGTTCGGCTGCCGCGTTCGCGTACTCCTGTACCAACTGGAGGCCGGACCTGCGGCCCAGGGTCTTCGGGGTGAGGGCGTGTACCCGATTGGCCAGGCCGGTGGTGGCGTTGTATCGGTTGAGGAAGGTGCGATGTTTCTCCAGGACGTTGCTGCCGTAACGGGAGGACTCGGGGATGGTGCCGGCATTGAGTTCAGTGACGTCCAGGTCCGTGCTTACGCTGACGTAGCTCCGGTCTCCCCGCTCCATCTCCTTACGGCTGCGGGACCTTGTCACCGCTCGCACGATCCCCCAAGCGGCAGCGGCCAGCGCGGCGAGTACGCAGGTTATCCAGGCGGTGATGACGACGGCAGCCGACTGGTACCAGGGCTGGTTGATCAGTTCAGCGCCGCGCCGGACACCAGCCACGATTCCGTCTGTCCATTGCGCATCACGCAGGAGGTCCTTTGCGGCATTTTGGATGTCGTCGCGTTCTTCCAGGGAAACCTTGCGGTCTTCGCCCATGTAGGTACCCACGTGCCGGCCCACGGGGTCGAGGGCGAAGATGAAGAGCCCGTCTGCCCACTTCTGCCCGTCGGTGCTGATCCATTCCGGGTGTTCGCCTCGGGCGAAGCGAAGGACTTCTTCGTTCAGATTGTCAGCGGCGCTGCCGTTGTAGGTGTAAACAGCCACCTTGGTGCGCTCATGAAACTCGATCGCCCTGATGGCCGGGTCGAGGGTGTTGCGGTCAAGAACTCCCGCCCGGTCCTCCACAACAATGTCCACCGGTGTAGCAGCCAGGGCTGTGGGGCCCCCGGCAACCAGCAGGGCACCCATCAGCAGCAGCCCGATACTTTTCCACCAAGGTCTCTGAAGCAGAAACCGCCGACGCATCAGGCGACCGGTCAAACGATTCTTGTCTGCCATTTCAAGGGATCGGCCTCCGTCGATGGACCGGTCAAGTAGTATTCCCACATCGTGTCCAAAGGGGTTCGTCCTGCCGCTTTTATCTGTTCCTGAAGAGCCGCGTAGGTCCTGTTCAAGGTGTCGTAAGCTCCAGCGTGTATCGTCTCGAAAGCGTCTACCTCTGGAAGGGTGCTGGTAACGACATTCCCAGTGCCAGCCATCGGAAAACCGGCCTCAACGTCGATTGTCTGGGTGGGTGTTCCGCGGTAGAGAGCAAAAGGCGGACCGGCGAGTTGGACGTTCTGCGCTTCGGTCTCCGCTGCCACGGCAGCGAACGCACGACCGAAGAATTCAGTCAGGGCAGCCATCGGAACCCTCTCGCGAAGTACAGCAGTCTGCTGCTCAGGTATGTGGAGCATTCCGGGTTCTGTGTGCACGGTATTCACAAGGACAAGATCCCATCTGGAACTAGTCTCCGACAGGGCCGAATGGCACGAGACGTAAGCTAAAGAATGCGTTGCGGAAGTATCGCGATGGTCGGTGACGGCGTCAACGACGCCCCGGCCCTGGCCCCGGCCGACCTCGGCATCGCGATCGGCGCAGGCACCGAGGTGGCCATCGAGACCGCCGACGTCGTCCTCATGCGCTCGGACCCTCTCGATGTGCCCATCGCCCTGCGGATCGGCAAAGGCACCCTGCGCAAAATGCGCCAGAACCTGGGCTGGGCCGTGGGATACAACGCGATAGCGCTCCCCATCGCCGCCGGAGTCTTCGCCTTCGCCGGCATTGCACTCAGCCCCGAAATCGCGGCCCTGTCAATGTCCGGCTCCAGCTTCCTTGTCGCCGTCAACGCCCTCCTGCTCAAACGGCTGCGGCTGCCCGCCCGGAGACGCCCGAGGCCACCACCGTGCATGCAGCCCAGCCGCTGTCCCCGGCCGGCACCCGCTAGGCATCCCGCCATGGGCCTCCGCCTCATTGCCCGGGTGCTGTTCCTGCGCGCCGCGTGGCGAAGGAGGGACCACTGGGACGCCGCCCGGATCACAGCCACCAGGAACTCCGCCGTGCAACCTACACCGGCTCCGAGTTCTACCGGCGACACCACGCCGGCCTCCACGACGCCCCGATGGACCAGCTGCCACCCGTAACGAAAGCGGACCTGATGGACCACTTCGACGATGCCATCACCACACCGGACCTGAAGCTCGCTGACCTGGAAAACCATCTACGGGCCCTCACCGAGAGCGGCGGAGACCTTGGGCTGCCATGGCAGGGCCAGTGGTGGGCAGCGGCAACGGCCGGGACCACCGGCCGGAGCTCCACCTTCGTCTGGAACCGCACCGAATGGGCGACAGTCCTGGCCTCCTACGCCAGGGCGAACGACTGGGCTGGGATCTCCGCCGGGCTGACACGGCCACTGAAAATGGCGCTGGTGAGCTCCCGCGTCCCCACCCACCAGTCCGCCGTCGTTGGTGCCTCGTTGCGCTCCGGGCTCGTCCCCACCCTCCGCCTGGACGTCACCGCACCCATGGATGAGACGGTCGCCGCGCTAAACCGGTTCCAGCCCAGGATCCTGGTCGGCTACGCATCAGCACTAAAACCCTTGGCGGCGGAGCAGCGCGCCGGACGCCTTCACATCTCCCCGCAAGGCGTCATGTCCGCATCCGAGGTCCTCCGCTCACCCACCGCCTCCAAACTTGAGGCCGCCTGGGGAAGCAAACCTTTCGACGTCTACGCCGCCACCGAAACGGCAGGAATCGCATCCCCCTGCACCTACCGAAACCGCCACATCTACGATGATCTGCTCATCGTCGAGCCCGTAGACCAGGCCGGAAACCCCGTATCGGCCGGAACAACCGGGGCAAAACTCCTCGTGACGGTCCTGTTTTCCCGGACCCTTCCACTGATCCGCTACGAAATGTCCGACACACTAAGGCTCGGGGGACGGGGCTGCCCCTGCGGACGTTCGTTCACCCTTCTGCAGGACATCGAAGGCCGGGTTGAAGATGGCAAGGCACCCTTCGTACGATCCTTACCTGCCAGTAGGGACATGTGAGCAGTTGTCCAGCCCAAGGAAGCACCTTCGACGTCTCAGGAGTGCACACAACTTCTGACATTCGGCAGTCAACTTCTGAAACTGACACGGGCGACCAGGGCGTGACCTGGCTCTGGTAGCCGAAGAGACTGACCGATGGGTCGGAAGCGGATTCGTGCATGTCCTTCAGCGGGGACCAGATCGCCCAATTTGGAACGCTTCTCCGTGCCGCCCGGGCACGCCCGTCGCATCGAGATGACAGCGCCGCTCTTTTAGGGGAATTCTTCCGATGTCCTGTACGTTGCAGGACCGGCAACCCCCTCAACAGAAAGAGATGCACCTCCGTGGCAACCGATTACGATGAACTGCGCACCGACGTCAAGGAGTCCCAGGAAAGCTCGCTGGAGGCCCTGAAGTCCRCCAAAGCCCCGGACGCGAAGTCCGTGGTTCAGGAGCTCGACGAGGCTGACACCCTGGACGGCCTAACCCCTGGTGGCGAGTTCATTGCCGAAGAGCTCGTCGTTCAGATCATCCCGCAGGCTGACGATGAGTTCACCTGTTGGTCCTGCTTCCTGGTCCGCCACCGTTCGCAGAAGGCGCGCGAGAAGGACGGCCATGGCTACTGCGTCGAGTGTGTTGGCTGAGCGGTTCTGGCCGGCCGTCCCGGAGCATATCTGGGACGGCATCCGTGAAGAATTTACCCTGCCGCCTGTATCCCAGTTGGAGGCGCACTTCCAGGCTGTAGGCGATCCTGAGGCCATGCGCCGTACAGTCGGGGTGTTCATCGGGGAGGGCACATTCTGCCCGGGATTCCAGCTCAAAAACAGGCTCTTTCACGAGCCCGTTCTGCGGCTCTTTGACCAGGCGATGAGCCTGAAGATTCCTCATAACGTGTTCGCTGCGTGGATGGTCAGCCCGCTGCCCGGTCCGGCCAGCTCCCGTTCCCGGCCAGTGGACATACTGGGCAGCATGACGCTGCTCCAGA
This sequence comes from Arthrobacter sp. P1_B11, assembly GCF_056406715.1. Taxonomy (NCBI): domain Bacteria; kingdom Bacillati; phylum Actinomycetota; class Actinomycetes; order Micrococcales; family Micrococcaceae; genus Arthrobacter; species Arthrobacter sp. P1_B11. The sequence goes on along the minus strand of NZ_JBFTZQ010000004.1, from coordinate 102,381 downwards.
GCTCCCTGGTCGCCTTTGGTGACAAGTACCGGCCGGTCGAAAAGAGTAGCTAACGGCTTGGGGTTTTTCTGCTCTCCCGCTTGAATGGGGACTTACTGCTGATCCCTTCCAACCCTCGAACCACGGTGCGGAGAGGGTCACTGGTTTGGAAGAACGGTTGGAACCAGCGGGCCGCGCTGATTGCGTATGTCTCTTAGCCCATGACCTGTTGGTCGACCCACCGCTCTAGCGGCGGCACGAGCAACAGCGCCGCCACGAGAGCGACCATCATCACGTGCACGAAAGCATTCCATGCGGTCGTTCCGATTGTTTCGCCGGAGCCTACGGCCGCAAACCAGTACGGCAAGAGGACGAGAAGTCCCAGCGCCGCGGAGATGAGCGCAGCATATTCCCACCAGCTCCATCGGGCGAACAAGCCCCAGGTTGCGATGCAGAAACCCAGGATGGTTACCAGCGAAAGAACCATAGTGATGTTCCACAAGGCCCCGGAGGTGTCCTGGCCGCGAGTAGCGAAAGTGGGAGTAAGCCAGAGCCAGCTGCTTCCGGCCAATAGCAGTGCGATCCCCCCGAGGGTGCGAAGCGTGAACATCGTCAAACCTTCCGTGCCTATTGGGTGATTAGTGATTTCAGCCTCGCAGGGGGCCGGAGGCTGGCCTAGGGTCAAATGACCCCTTGCAGCTACATCCCTGTAGGTGGAGAGCCTCCGAGGCGGACTACAAAGCCAGCACTCGCACTCTCTTGCGAGGCCTCAGGTCATGGGCCGGACCGCTTAATCTGGGTCCTGGCTGACCTCAGCCGGAACAGGCCCAAAGCAGGATCAATTTGTCGGCGATATCGGTGAGGGGGCTCCAAATCAGAGGTCTTCGGCACCTTAGGGATGAGGGAAGGCCCTAAACCGGCGCGCCCGTTTTGCCTGTCAGCTGGGTCCCGCCGGTTTCGCACGCTTCTAGCTGCCTGGGAATCGCTTGGGTTGCGTCGCTGCTTCCTGAAATTCCGTCTGTGTAGGGCTATAGCAAGGACGATTAAAGGAACATGGATGGCCGGCAGGTTGTGCGCGAACCAGCGCGGCAGGTAGATGTCTGTGACGGATCCTGTTGGGTCGCCCAGGCGTTGGGCCAAGGGGGTTAGGGGGCAATGGAAGCCATTGCCCACAAAGATCAGTGTCTCCCCAGCCACAACTGCAGCAGCAGTTGCCGCTCGCCTGTCGGTCTTCCCACGGAACCCCGCATAGAGCAGATAGACCATGCAGGCCTCGATGCTAAACCAGGCGAGAGTATGAAAGACTTTAACTGCCCGAAGGGCCATCTGAGTTTTTCCCATGCCGTCAAGAGGAACACAGCCGGAGGCAGTTGCTTTAGGGTATTCCGGCCCGAAAGCGTTGGAAGCCTTGTTGGTTCCTCCTTTCGATGTGTTCGTCAAATCCTTGCCCTCCACTCCTTCCTTTTATCTCCGCGCAGTGGAAAAGACCTAACGCACCGGCAGTGGCGCGTCGTGCCAGACGGTCAGCAGCGGCGCCTCGACTATTTGGCGTTACCTTGCGTCGAAGCAGATGCCGTTGCCTCAGCCCGCGCCTTGATTCCCAGGAGCATTTTCCTCGTCATCGGGAAGTCCCCGAACTCCAGGAGGGGCACGGTGAGGATCAGGGAGGGGCCGGGGCGATAACACTGCTTGAGTCGCGTTACGAGCCGGGTCCCACCGTTGGGGAGTTTGGTCAATTGCCAGGCCCACGTGGAATCGGGCTTTGACCAGACGATGGAATCAGGCCTGTGAAGCGAGGCTACTGTGAAAGAGGTCGAGGGAGCGGCCTCGCTGGTCATTGGGGCTGCAACGTCTCCAAGGCGGGGGTCCTGCCACTCCGGCAGGACCGTTTCGGCGCTCGGCTCTCCAGGCGAGTCAAGCAGGTCGTATGCATAGAATCCTGCCCTTTTGAAGCCGACCTGCACCAGCCAAGGCCAAACCAACTCAGGATCCGCTTCTATAGTTATCGCCCTCGTGGCGGTGAAGTGCGACACCGGCACCAGTTCGTCACCGGGCACACCCAACAACAAACCGATAGCTAACTATGGCTTACTTGACGTAACGTCCACTATCGGCCCGTCAAAATCCGCGGGGGAGCGGCGGTAAAGCTTGCGCGAGGGTTTACGGGGTCGACCACCGGAAGCGCAGTGTCGAGAGGAGGCTCATCGCTGACGGCCGTCGGCCCAGAACCGCCGGAGCAGCCGGCTCCGTGGGCAGTTGACGCTTCATCCAGGTTCCGCTTTTTGACCAATCTGTTGCCCGCACCGGTAGTGACACATAGGCTCAACGTGTGAGTGGCGGGGACGGCAATCCGACAAGCGGATCCGGCCCGCGACCCGTGAAGGAAAYAAGCATGGCAACAGGTACGGTCAAGTGGTTCAACGCCGAAAAGGGCTTCGGWTTCATCGCCCCCGACGACGGAAGCGCTGACGTGTTYGCACACTWTTCRGCAATCGCATCCAGCGGTTACCGCTCCCTGGACGAGAACCAAAAGGTTCAGTTCGACGTCACGCAGGGCCCTAAGGGTCCGCAGGCGGAGAACATCCAGCCGCTCTAGGTAGTTCTCAGGAAGCTGGCCGGCTGGAAACCGTCAGCTTTTCTCTTCGAAGTTTCCCTGCAGTAAGCCCTCATCCACGCGCCTACTGGCAAAAGTGATTATTCGCTCTCGAACTACTCCATCCGGCCTCCGAGGACTGACGCTGGGCCGACGTATCTCGCAGGCCGAGGCTTACGAGACATATGCGGTGGCTTCCCCTGTTAGACGTCGTCGTGGGCACGGCCGGCTTCCGGAAACCAATCGGCGGTTCTCACCAATCGCAACGGTGTACGGGGAACGACAGGTGGACAGGACGGTTAGTGGCTGGAGCCTGTCTTCGCTTCGTTGGTTGCCCGCATGAGGGTCATGGTCAGGAGCGCCAGGAGCGCCAGGAGACGGAGCACGGCCATGACGATGGCGACGGTCAGCGGGCGACAACCCCCAGCGTCGATTCGAGCGCGGATGCGCCTAACCAGGTACCGATGGCGGTTCTTCCGTTGAACGCTGACACCGAAGTGGCTACTGCGAGCGTGGGTGCAGCAGCCCCGGCTGGGAAGAATCGGTCAGCGGGGCGGCTCGCCCCGGTTCAGCTGGTTCGAAAGAGCTTCAGCCGTTCTCCCATTGGAGTCCGAGGAGACGGAAGGCCTTGCTGAATTCAGGACTGTCGTGTTGCAGCTTATCGATCATCACATCCTGGATGTTCGGTGTGATTGGAGGATCGCCCGGACGCTCAAACACGGCCCAGAGGTGGAGATCGGCGCCGTGGCGGGAGGCAAGAGTGACGCCGTCGAAGTCTGTCATCTCACAGAGCCACGCGGCGACAGCCTGTGTCAGGCGCCGCGGCGGGCGTCCTTCAGCATCGCTGCGTCAAAGTCAGCCAGACCCAGGCTCAGGGCCGCGCCGATGAAGTGCGTACAGGGCTGCGACGCTGCCGGAGGCGGTCACCGCACAGTGGGCCCGACAACTCAGCCGATGCGGCCGCGCGTTCTCAGCCCCAAGCTTGGGCTGCGGCTTCCGCTGTTCCGGCGGCCCAGGCCCTGGCTACCTGAAGCCGGTGACCGTCGATGGCGACCTGACGGACCAGGACTTCATCGACCAGTACAATCACTGTGAGTCTTGATCATGGCTGGTCCGGGACTGGCTGGCAGGATGGCTATTGGCCGCCCGGCCCCCGAAGATGTGACTCATACAATCATTGACATTTGATTGTTTTGTTGTGGACTTGTCCATCTCTTGGGGTGGGTGGCCGTACCATTCCGGCCCACCTCGGTAGCTTGATCATAAGATTGTCCACCCTATGGCGGGGCATGACCCATCACAGTGCTGTCCCGACGTGACTCCTACCCGGACTGATGACGGCCGTTGACCCATGTCCATCGCTCTTCGGAAAGGTGCCGTGACCGCCATGTCCATCGTCGCTCATGCCCACCCATTTGTCGTAGGTGTCGACACACATGCCCGCAACCATGTCTACCCAATCCTCCACCAGCGGCGAACTACTTGAAACCCGGGAATTTCCCACCAACGCGGTCGGAATCAACCGGGCCGTTGACTGGGTCGCCCGCCGTACCGGCGCGGATGCCGACACCTTCTGGGTCATCGAAGGTGCCGCGACTTACGGGGCCTCGTCGGTTGATCTCCTAGCGGATGGGCTCCGCGGGACCTGATCGCCCGTCCACACACGACCCGGACGATAGGCTTTATGTTCGCGCCCGTTCCATCATTGGATAGCACGAAGACGCCATTGACCAGCGAAATCGCTGCTCCCAAGGAGACCCACCTCCTGTTTTAACATTCACTGGCAAGGAAATCTGACATTTTATATGGGTTCAAAAGTTGGTGAAGCATGTTGCAGTACGTGCTGCGCCAGATCTCCGCGAACTAGCGGATAGTCCCCGGGAGGCCGCGACTCCCGGGGAATCTGGAACGTTTCGTTTGTCCTTCGCATGACAGCCGCCTGCCTCTGACCGAAAGATGACCTGCGCGGCTGCTTTGCCGGAGGCGTTAGAGTTAAAAGGCACGTCTACCACCGAAGGGAGGGGCCGTTGGGAATCTTGGAGACCATCCGGAACCCGCAGGACCTGAGCAAATTGTCGGCAGCTCAGCTGGACCAGCTGGCTGGCGACATCCGGAAATTCCTGATCAGCAACGTCTCGCAGACCGGTGGACACCTCGGACCCAACCTTGGCGTCGTGGAACTCACCATGGCCGTGCACCGCATCTTCGACTCGCCCCGCGACAGCATCGTTTTTGACACCGGGCACCAGTCATATGTCCACAAACTCCTGACCGGGCGCCAGGACTTCAGTACCCTGCGGCAGCAGGGCGGCATGTCCGGATACCCGGCCCGGGCCGAGTCCGAGCACGACATCGTGGAAAGCTCGCACGCTTCCTCCTCGCTGTCCTGGGCCGACGGAATCTCCCGCGCCCGCCAGCTGACCGGCGACGGCGACCGCTACGTCGTGGCGGTGGTGGGCGACGGCGCCCTGACCGGCGGCATGGCATGGGAAGCCATCAACAACATCGCGGCTGACAAGCGGCGGCGCGTGGTGATTGTGGTCAACGACAACGGCCGCTCCTATGCGCCCACCGTGGGCGGGTTCGCCGACTACCTGGCTTCACTGCGCCCCACCATCGACTCCTTCCGCACCGCGCCCGCCTACGAAGGCACGCTCGACTGGTGGAAGCACAAGCTCCAGAACGGCGGCCCGCTGGGGCAGCTGACCTACCGCAGCCTGCACGCCATGAAAAAGGGCATCAAGGACTGGTGGGCGCCCCAGGGCATGTTCGAGGACCTGGGCATGAAGTACATCGGACCCGTGGACGGCCACAACCTGCAGGCCATGGAACACGCCCTCGCCAGGGCCAAGCAGTACGCCGGACCGGTGATTGTCCATGCCATCACGGAGAAGGGCCACGGCTACGCGCCCGCCCGCGCCCACGAAGCCGACCAGTTCCACGCAGTGGGCATCATCGATCCGGAGACCGGCGAACCCACGGAGGGTGCAGCCGCCCAGTCCTGGACGTCTGTCTTCGCCACTGAAATTGCGGACATTGCGGACGATCGCCAGGACGTTGTCGGCATCACCGGAGCCATGCTCATCCCGGTCGGCCTGCACAAGTTCGCCGCGCGACACCCCGATCGCGTCATCGACGTCGGAATCGCCGAGCAGCATGCGCTGACCTCGGCGGCCGGAATGGCCTTCGGCGGACTCCACCCCGTCGTCGCCATCTACGCGACCTTCCTGAACCGCGCGTTCGACCAGCTGCTGATGGACGTAGCCCTGCACAAAGCCGGCGTGACCATCGTCCTGGACCGCGCGGGCGTCACCGGCCCGGACGGCGCCAGTCACCACGGCATGTGGGACATGGCCATGGTCCAGATCGTCCCCGGGCTCCACCTGGCGGCGCCACGCGATGCCTCACGGCTCCGGGAGGAACTGCGGGAAGCCGTCGCCATCGAGGACGCGCCCAGCGTGGTCCGGTTCTCCAAGGGAAGCGTCGGCGCGGAGGTCGAGGCACTGGAAAGGCTGAGCGACGGCGTTGACGTCCTGGCCCGGCGGCCGAGCGGATCCACCGAAAACGACGTCCTGATCGTGAGCGTCGGCGCCATGTCCGAGCTCGCCCTGGATGTCTCCAACCGGCTGGGCGCCCAGGGGATCAGCTCCACAGTGGTGGATCCCCGGTGGGTCCTTCCGGTGCGCCGCTCCATCGTGGCACTCGCGTCCCACCACCGGCTGGTCGTCTGCATCGAGGACGGTGTGCGGGCCGGCGGGGTCGGCTCCCGGATCCGCCAGGAGATGCGTGCCGCCGGGGTGGACACCGCCCTGAACGAGGTGGGCCTCCCGGTCGACTTCCTGGACCACGGCACCCGCAGCCAGGTCCTTGAACGGGTGGGCCTTACGGCCCAAAAGATCACCCACGACGTCGTGGCGCAGGTTCTGGGAACCAAGGTGCCTTTCGCACGTCCCCTGCCGGGGCAGGAACATCCCAGTACCGGTAGCCTGCCCATTCTTTAAGGGCTCCGCACGGCGTTCGCACCGGCCACCACCGAGTTTTCAGGCCATGAAGGCCCACCACCATCCACCGTTCGGCGGCAACAGACCGCGGGCGATCCAGAAAAGAGCGGCATGAGCGGGATTATCCGGGTTTACAAGCGTGACGAAGAAGGGGCCCTCCAGTTCAGGGAGGCCTGGTACGACGAGGACTACAGCCAGTTCGTCATGAACCACGGGGCCGTAGGGCACCAGAGCAAGACCGATGAGACTGACGTTCCGGACGCCGAGGCAGCAGAGCGCCTGATGGATGCCTTCGCCGTGCAGTGCGCCGAAGACGGCTATGCCGAAATTGCGGATGAAAAGCAGTTCTGGGTAGTTGCCCAGTACGCCCTCAAGACCCGGGAAGGCACCAGCCGGGACCGGTACCTCGAAGAAAAGGCCAAGGATGCCCTGATCAGCCACCTTGCCTGGCGCGGCCTCGGGACGGTCGAACGCTCCGAATTCAGCGACTCCAAGCTGAACATCTTCTGCCTCTGCCCGGATGTCAACAAAGCCGTCAGCGCCATCAAGGTCTGCATCCGCGGTGAGGACCTGGACTTCACCAAGCTGAGCATCGGCGCAGCCCCGTTCAGCGATCCGACAGTTCTGAAACTCAAGCATTCACCCAAGCAAGCCACAGCATTCACCCTCTAACAAAGCCCGCAGCTCAATGGAAGGCAGAACGCCATGACAAAGAAGTCAGTCCAGCCAGGCCGAACACCGATTCCCCGGGGCATTGCCTCGCCCGCCCGCAGGGTGCTGGCCCATTCAGGCGTTGAGACGCTTGAGCAGCTCGCCCAGCTCGGAATGCGGCAGATGACAGAGCTGCCTGGCATGTGCCCCAAAACCATGGCCCAGCTGCAGGACGCCCTGGACGAGCACGGGCTGGGGTTTGCCGCCAGCTGAGCGGGCCCCTGGCTGACCGGCTTCGACCTGGAATGACGGGCCGCCGCTGGCTGCCGTTATAGGGTGAATCCATGAGCGAATACCGCCGTCTTGGAAAATCCGGACTGACCGTTTCCGTCGTGGGACTTGGCTGCAACAACCTTGGCCGGGCCAATACGGTGACGGAATCACAAGAGGGGACTGACGCCGTCGTGCATGCCGCCTTGGACACGGGGGTGACGTTCTTCGACGTCGCGGACACGTACGGCCGGGAACCTGGGCTCAGCGAAACAATGCTCGGCAAGGCGCTGGGCAGCAGGCGGGACGAAGCCGTGGTGGCGACGAAGTTCGGCATGGACATGCGCGGAGCCAACGGCAGCGATCACGGCGCCCGCGGTTCCAGGCGCTATATCATCCGCGCCGCGGAGTCCTCCCTGCGGCGGCTGGGCACCGACTGGATCGACCTGTACCAGTTCCACACCCCGGACCCGCTCACCCCCATTGAAGAGACCCTCGACGCCCTGGACGAGCTGGTGACCAGCGGCAAGGTCCGGTACGTCGGCCATTCCAACCGTGCCGGCTGGCAGATCGCCGAGGCCGAATTTGTCGCCCGGGCCCGCGGCGGTGCCCGCTTCATCTCGGCGCAGAACCACTACAACCTGCTGGACCGCCGCGCCGAACTTGAAGTCACGCCGGCAGCGGAGGCCTACGGGATCGGGGTGCTGCCGTACTTCCCCCTCGCGAACGGACTCCTGACCGGTAAGTATGCCCCGCACCAGGCGCCGCAAGGCTCGCGGCTGAGCCACACCCGCACCCAACTTGTGGACGACGCGGACTGGCGGCAGCTGGAGCAGTTCAGCGCCTTTGCGGCCGCGCGCGACCTCACCGAAGTGCAGGTGGCCTTCTCCTGGCTCGCAGCGCAGCCGTCGGTCAGCAGCGTCATCGCAGGAGCCACGAGGCCCGAGCAGGTCCGCCAGAACGCCGAGGCTGTCGCCTGGGTGCCCAGCGAGTCCGAGCTGGCGGAGCTGGACGCCATCTTCCCGCAGACCCCCAAGGTGGCCCTGTTCTGATGCAGTCCATCCTGATGGACGTCGACACCGGGATCGACGATGCCCTCGCGCTGGTCTACCTGCTGTCCCGCCCGGAGGTCAGGATCCAGGCCATCACCTGCACCGCAGGAAACGTGGGCGCACGGCAGGTGGCCCTGAACAACCTGGCACTCCTGGAACTCTGCGGCAGGTCCGGCGTGGAGGTGGCCATCGGGGCCGAGGCGCCGCTGAAGATACCGCTGGTGACCACCGAGGAGACGCACGGCCCGCAGGGCATCGGTTACGCAGAACTCCCGCCGCCGGCACAGGCAATCTCGGAACGCCATGCCGTGGACGTCTGGGTAGAGACAGTCCGGGCCAATCCGGGGGAGATCACAGGTCTCATCACCGGCCCGATGACCAACTTCGCGCTGGCACTGCGCCGCGAGCCGGAACTCCCCAGGCTGCTCAGGGGCCTGGTGATCATGGGCGGATGCTTCAACTACCAGGGCAACACCACCCCCACGGCGGAATGGAACGTGTCCGTTGACCCGCACGCTGCGCAGGAGGTCTTCGCCGCCTACTCCGGCCTTCCCTCGGACAAACTGCCGGTGGTGTGCGCCCTCGAGACCACGGAGCGGATCGAACTGCGGCCGGAGCACCTGCAAAGGCTGGCGGAGGCCGCCGGGGCGGCCGGACCGGAGCTCGTGCTGCCGGAGCAGCCGGAAGGGCAGCGCAGCGCCTCGGACAATCCGCTCGTGGCCTGCCTCGCGGACGCCATCCGCTTCTACATGGAATTTCACCGGCTGTATGACCAGGGATATGTCGCCCACATGCACGACGCCTTCGCCGCCGCCGCCGCCATCGGCCGCACGCCGTTCCAGACCCGGACGGCAACCGTGCACGTGGAAACCCAGTCACCCCGGCTTTTCGGCACCACGGTGGCGGACTTCCGTGGCCTCTGGAATGAGCCGCCCAACGCCCGCATCGTGACGTCGAACGATCCCGCGCAGTGCTTTGACGAGCTGATTGCGTCAGTGGGGTCCCTGGCGCGCGCCCTCCCGGCATCCGGGCACCGCGTGTACCCGTAGCACCACGGATTGCGCGTAGCACGCCGTGCCCGGCGGTCGGTAGGATGGTAGCCGGGCCAAGGTGACATAGGCGCCAACTTTTGCGTACGCGGAAGATCACGCCACGGGGGCGGGACCCGCCGTCATCAGCCTAAGGATCCACCATGTCACAGCCGTCCCTGACCCTTCCCACCCCTGGACAGCAGGCGGGCCGAAACCGCCGCCTGCTCGAGCTCTTGGGCGCCGCCGCCATCGCGGCCACCTTCGTCTACCTCGTACTCACCCAGCCCGCCGACATCGCGGGCGGACTGGGAAGCGTCTCCGCCCTCGTTGCCCTGGGCGGCTTCCTGCTCGGCGCCGCCCTGCTGATCGCCGGTGTGCTCCCCACGCTTCCCACGTCGACAGTTGTGCTCATGCCGGTGGCACTGGTCCTGAACATCGTTCTGGGTCAGCTCATGGGCACCAGCGGGCTGCCCTTTTACTTCGATGCCATCGGCACCGTGCTGGTTGCCGTGCTCGCTGGCCCCGCGGCCGGCGCCGCCACCGGCGCCCTGAGCAGCATCGTCTGGTCCTTCATCAACCCCACTGTCCTGCCCTTCGCCGCGGGTGCGGCCCTGATCGGGTTCCTCGCCGGCACCGCCGCCCGCTACGGGCTGTTCCGGCGCTTCTACCTCGCACCGGTTGCGGGCTTCGTCACTGGAATCCTGGCCGGCGTGGTCTCCGCGCCCATCGCCGCCTTCGTCTTCGGCGGAACCTCAGGGGCCGGGACCGGCGCCATCGTCAGTGCCTTCCGGGCCATGGGCGACACTCTGCTCGCCGCCATCACCAAGCAGGCCCTGATATCGGACCCCATGGACAAGGCCATCGTCTTCGCCATCGCGGCCACGCTGGTCTACGCCCTCCCGCGGCGCACCACCTTCCAGTTCCCGTTCGTGCGCCGCTTCAACGTTCTCGCAGGCAAGGACCCGGCCAAAAGGGATTCCTGACCCGGTGGCCGCGCCCCGACTTAATCCGCTCACCCTGCTTGCAGCCGCCGCAGCAGTACTGGTTATTACGACGGCGGCATCCAGCTGGGCGTTTTCCCTCACCGTCGCGGCCGGTGCTGTCGCCCTTTCCGCCGCCAACGGCTGCGCACGCCGCGTCCTTCTTGCCGGCACCGCAATCCTGGCGCCGTTCTGGCTCTCGCTCCTGGTGATGCACGGACTCTTTTACCCCGAGGGCCGCACAGTGCTGGTTCACTGGGGGCCGGCTCGGGTCACGGCAGAAGGGCTGGGGTTCGCCCTCGACATGGGGCTGCGCACGTCCGCCTTCGTCCTGGTACTCATGCTGTTTTCGTTCAGCATCAGGGTGCCGGACCTGGTTGCCGCGCTGGCCACCCTTCGCCTTCCTCCGCAGTTCGGCTATGTCCTGGCATCCACACTGATGCTTGCTCCCATCATTGCCGCGCGGCTCGGGAAGGTCCGCCAGGCACAGGAAGCGCGCGGGCTGGTGGTGGGCAAAGGCATCCGGAGCCGTCTGGGGGCCGTGCGGCTGCAAATGATTCCGCTGGTGCTGGGCCTGGTCCACGATGCCGGAACCCGGGCCCAGGCACTTGATGCCAGGGGATTCGGGCGCCCCGGTCCAAGGACCACTTACCGGAAAGTCAACGATTCACACGCCCAGCGTGGCTTCCGCGTTGTCGCCCTCCTGCTGGCCGCCGTCGCGGTGGTCCTGCGGATCGCGGCCTCCTACCTTACCGGCGGTCCGGCATGAGCGGGCAGGAAACGGCGCGGGCAACGCTGCAGGCAGCCATTGACTCCTTCGCCTTCCACGGCGACTCCGCTCCGGCCCTGCGCGGAGTGCAGGTAGAGGCCGTCCCGGGATCCCTGACGGCGGTTCTTGGCGGTTCCGGCAGCGGAAAATCCACCCTGGGCCGTTTGCTCGGTGCGTGGCTGGAGGGTGGCCGCGACGGAACTTTGAAAGGCACCCTGCAGCTGTACGTCGGTGACAATACGGATGAAAGCCGCCCGCTGGTTTACTCCGGGGCCGACGACGACCCGCGGATCGATGCCGCCGCCTGGGCCGACCACGTCGGCTACGTGCCCCAGGATGCGGCGGCCATGCTCTCCGCCGTCCGCGGCACGGTGGAGGAGGAGCTAGCCTTCGGCCTGGAGAACCGCGGGACGGCGCGGGCAGACATGGTGCGGATCGTGGCTGAAACGGCCCACCGGACCGGTCTCACCGGGCTGCTGGAGCGGGACCCGGCAACCCTGTCCGGGGGAGAGCTGCGGCGCCTTGCGCTCGGCTGCGCCATTGTTGCTGATCCGGGCATTTTGATTCTTGATGAACCGCTGGCATCGCTTGACGACGCCGGGGCGCGGGCACTGACTGGACTGGTCAAAGCCCAGCTGGCGCGCGGCACAGCTGTCGTGGTGCTGAGCCAGCACGCCGACTCACTGACCCGCACGGCGTCGCAGTGGATCGTCCTGAAGGGCGGGGCCGTGACAGCGGCCGGACGGCCGGACCGGCTGCTTGCCGGCGACTCGCTCGCGGATGCCGGCGTGGTCGTCAGCGGGCTGCCCGGGCAGCGCTCACTGCAGGCACAGCCCCGGCTCTCCCCGGTACCGGCGGCTGCACCTGCCCTGGAGCTGGATGGCGTGTCGTTCGGGTATCACGCGGGCGGTCCCGGGTCATCGCTCCTGCTGGACAACGCGGACCTCAGCGTGCGGCCGGGAGAAATCGTGGCGGTGACCGGTCCGAATGGCGCGGGGAAGTCGACGCTCTTGCGGCTGTTCAACGGGCTGCTCAGGCCGCTGCGCGGGGAGGTCCGCGTGGACGGAAAAGCAATCTCGGGAGTCCCGACGGGAATTGTGGCCGAGCGGCTCGGGCTGCTGTTCCAGCATCCTCATGACCAGCTGTTCGAGCGGACCGTGCAGCGTGAGGTGTCGTTCGGTCTGGAGCGGCTGTTCGGCGACGGGGCACAGGCCAGGGCAGAAGCAGCGCTGGCGTCCGTGGGACTCGACGGGGACGGCGGCGTCCATCCCCATGAGCTTTCCGGCTCCGGGCAGCGCCTGCTGGCACTGGCTACGGTCCTGGCACGGGAGCCGGCAGTGCTGGCCCTCGACGAACCGACGGTCGCGCTTGATGCCCACGGTTTGCAGCGGCTCACCGCCGCCATCTCCGCGGCGGCCGGCCGCGGCGCCGCCGTCGTACTGGTGACGCATGACCTCGCGTTTGCGCGGGCGCACGCCCACCGGACGGTGAAGCTCAGCGGCGGTGTGCTGGCGGGCTCCTAGGAGCCCCGGGGAGGGGCGGTGGTTTTGCGGACGACCAGATGCGGGGTGCGCACGACATGGGCCGGCGCCTCCGCTCCCTCCACGCGGTCGGCGGCCCGGTTGACGGCCGCCGCGGCAAGCAACGGCGCGTCCTGGCTGACGGATGAGAGCTGTACATAGCTGAGCCGGGCCAGCTGGCTGTCGTCATAACCGAGCACCGAAACGTCAGCGGGAACCCGCAGACCCTCTGCACGGAAGCCTTCAATCACGCCGAGGGCTGATCTGTCGTTGAACGCGACAACAGCTGTAGGCACTTCTCGCACCAGCGAGGTGTCTAGCAAGCACCGGGCGGCCCTGAGCCCGTCCTCTTCGTTCGGGCCACCAGTGACGACAACGGCGTCCAGGCCGTGGCGTTGCATCTCGGCACGGAAAGCTGCGCTGCGCTTTTCGGCGGAAACGGCTGTCCCTCCGTCCACGTGCACGATGTGGCGATGCCCCAGTCCGATGAGGTGCCCGACCGCCAACCTGATGCCTGCGCGGTCGTCACTGCTCACAGAGTCGACGGAGTCCCCGACATCGTCGCGTAGGAGGCTGACGACCGGCACTTGGCTGGCATAGCGCGCCAGTTCCTCGTTGCTGAGGGCCGGCGAGACCATGACCAGGGCTTCGGACCCGAAATCCAGGAGCGACTCAATGGCCCGGGTTTCGGGCCTTCCGCTGGCGATCGCGCTGAGTGCGATTTCGTAACCGCGACCTTGGGCCTCCGCGTAGGCAGCATCAACTATTTCAGCGTGGAATGGCTGGGAGCTGGAGAAACTCAGGCCCAGCAATCTGGTTCGGCTGCTGCGAAGCAACCGCGCCCGGCTGTCCGGCCTGTAGCCAAGTTCCCGTGCGGCCTGCAGGACTTTTTGCCTGGTGGCCTCCGCGGCGCCGGGGGCACCGCGCATCACGATGGAGACCAAAGCCCGTGACACACCTGCTGCCTGGGCCACGTCCACGAGAGTGGGGCGCCGCTGCTGTTCCGTCATGCTGCTCCTTGTTCTGAAGCAGTCTATAGAACGATCTAGACAGGAAGCCAGCGGCATGCCACCATGGGTGAACTAGAACGATCTAGATTCTCCCAGGAGTCGCCATGAGTTACCGTCAGCACCCGGTCATCGCAGACCGTCCCGTCCGAATCGCCCTGATCGGCGCCGGCTGGATCGGAACCTTCCACGCCGAGTCTGTTGCCCGCCGGATTCCCAATGCCCGCCTCGAAGCCATCGCTGATCCGGCCATGCCCGCCGTCGAGGCCCTCGCGAGCCGGCTGGGCGTTGCGAAAATCAGCGCCGATCCCGCTGATGTCATCAATGACCCGGACGTCGATGCCGTGCTCATCGCGGCACCGGCGCGGTTCCACTCCGGTCTGATCGCGGCCGCGGCCCGGGCGGGGAAGGACGTGTTCTGCGAAAAGCCCGGCGGCCGCACTGTCGAGGAACTGGATGAGGCCATGGCGGCGGCCGAGGCCGCCGGCGTTATTGTGCAGTTTGGCTTCAACCGGCGCTACGCGGCCGATTTCGCCGCGGCACGGAAGCTGATAGATGACGGCGTTGTGGGGACACCCCAGCTGCTGCGGTCCCTGACGCGGGACCCGGGTACCGCGTCAGGGATCGCGAATCCGGAACGCATCCCGCCCAACACGATCTTCTTGGAGACCCTGATCCACGACTTTGACACGCTGAACTGGCTGAATCCGGGCGCCATTCCAGTGCGCGTCCACGCGGTGGCTGACGCGCTGGTTGCCCCGGAAGCGAAAGCCGGCGGACTGCTGGACACGGCGGTCGTCACCGTCACCTACAGCAACGGTGCCATTGCGGTGGCCGAGGCGAACTTTAACGCACTGTACGGCTACGACGTGAGGGGTGAGGTGTTCGGGTCCGCCGGCATGGTGACAGCCGGCGGTTTGCGGGCCTCCAGCGCGACCAGCTACACCGCAGCCGGCACCGGCAGTTCCACGGTGCGTTTAAACGTGGATCTCTTCCACGACGCCTACACGGAGGAAGTTGGACGCTTCGCCGACGCAGTTTCGGCGCGGCGTGAGGGCGTCCAGGCCATGGGAATTCCTGGTCCGGGCTGGGCAGATGCCCGCAACGCCCTGGCGGTGGCCCTGGCCGCGGCACGGTCAGCCGGGACCGGGCTGCCTGTGGATGTCGCCTCGATCGCCGCGCTGCGGGCAGCCGAGCCGGATCTCCGCTCTGTGGGGGAGCACGCATGAGCTTCCGCTTGGCCGTCTGTGCCGAAATGGTCTACGGTGAGCTGCCGCTGATCGAGAGGGTCCGCCGCATCCAGGGGCAGGGCTACGAAGTGGAGCTCTGGGACACCCGGGGGCGCCATATTGCGGCCCTTGCAGCCACCGGGGCCCGCTTTTCGTCGATGAGCGGCTACTTTGGCGGCAGCCTCATCGACCCCGCCGGGGCCGCGGAAGTGCTCGCCTCCGCGGAAAAGCTGATTCCAACGGCCTTGGAACTCGGTGTCGAACGGATGGTGGTCCACCCGGCCGAGCTCGGCGAGGGAGGCCGCGCCGTCCGGCCGCTTCACCGTTCTACCGGCGAGATGTGGCTGACAGGCCTGCGCACCCTTGAGCGTCTGGCCATGCTGGGTGAGAAGCATGGCGTGACGTTTGCACTCGAAAACCTGAACACGATTCTGGACCACCCCGGCATACCGCTGGCCCGGGCAAAGGACACCATGGCCCTTGTCTCGGCGGTTGACCATCCGAACGTGAGGATGATGCTGGATCTCTATCACGCCCAGATCGGAGAGGGAAACCTGATCGAACTGGTCCGTGCCGCCCGGCCATGGATCGGGGAGATCCAGGTTGCAGACGTTCCGGGCCGGTTCGAACCCGGTACGGGGGAGATCAACTACCGTGCCGTCGCCTCGGCCCTTAGAGATGCTGGGTACACCGGCGTCATCGGCCTGGAGGCAGGTGCCTTCGGGGGGCAGAGCCTGGAAGCAGGGGACACCGCCTTGGCCGCCTTCGGATCCGCCTTCGACGTCTGACCGGCTCGACGGCCACCTTCTTGGCGCTGGTCATGGTACGCGGTACCGCTGCGCTGGCGCACTCGGGCGCGTAGTAGGTAGACTAGGCTACCTACTATGCACACCACTCGCGAGGAGCATTGATGACCGGGAAGCAGCTGACACCAGGAGGCGCCCCGCCCAAGAGACGTGCCCGCGACGCACTCATCGAGGCGGCCTCGCGGCGATTCTATGCAGACGGCCTGGCCGGAACGGGAATTGACGCCATTACGGCAGAGGCCGGCGTGGCCAAGAAGAGCCTCTACAACAACTTCGCCTCGAAAGCGGACCTCATCACGGCGTACCTGACTGCCCGCCACGAGGAGTGGATGGGGCTCTATCGGATGAGGCTGGAGAGGGCGACCGGCGCCAGGGAGCGCGTCCTCGCGGTCTTCGATGCGTATGCAGATCACGCCGGTCTGGCGTACGAGCATGGCTTTCGGGGCTGTGGCCTGCTCAACGCCGCAGCCGAGCTGCCCGCCGGGGACTCTGGAAGGACGGTGGTCCGGCGGCACAAGGAGGAGGTTGAAGCGTTGTTATCCGAGCATGTGGCCGAGCTCCTTCCGCACTCACCTGATCGGGCGGGTTCAATTGCCCGGCACCTGGCGTTCCTGCTTGAAGGGTCGATGGCCCGGGCAGGCCTCGAAGGCAACGACAGCTGTATTCAGGAAGCCCGCGGGATTGCGGCCACGCTGATCGGCGGCCTGTGAAGAACGCAGGTTTCAGGGGAAGTTCCTGGGGGGCGCTGTTTGTCCTGGCCGCCTCGGTGCTGTGGGGCACAACGGGAACGGCGGCCACCTTCGCCCCCGAAGTAAGCCCACTCGCGATCGGAGCGGCAGCAATGGGTTTGGGCGGCCTGCTCCAGGCGGCGATTGCAGCACGATCGATCATGGCGTTCGCCACATCCCTGCGCAGCCAGTGGTCCACGATGGCTTTGGGGTCGTTGGCCGTCGCAACGTACCCGCTCGCCTTCTACTCGTCAATGCACCTGGCCGGCGTGGCGGTTGGGACCGTTGTCTCCATCGGTTCAGCTCCGCTCGCCTCCGCCGTCATTGAACGGATTGTGGACAAGAGAAGATTTACGGGACGGTGGACGGTGGGCGCGGTGCTCGGTCTGTCCGGTACCGTGCTGTTGTGTTTCGCCGGAGCCGGGCAAGGTGATCCGGCAGCGGATCTGGGATGGTCCACGTCAGCCGGTATCGGCCTGGGGCTGATTGCCGGGCTCACGTATGCGGTCTACTCCTGGGCCGCCCACCGCCTGATTAACACGGGCGTACCCTCAACAGCAGTCATGGGGTCCGTCTTCGGCATAGGCGGGCTACTGCTCATGCCCGTACTGGCAATAACCGGCACTCCGCTCGTCACTTCCTGGCAGAACGCGGCCGTCGGTGTGTATATGGCCCTTGTCCCAATGTTTGCCGGCTACGTTCTGTTCGGCTGGGGCCTGGCCCGTGTCCGCGCCAGCACGGCCACTACGATATCCCTCACTGAGACAGTGGTGGCCGCCATCCTGGCGGTGGCAGTAGTGGGCGAACGCCTGCCGGCTCCGGCCTGGGTTGGTGCCGCGCTGGTCGCAGGAAGCCTGTTCGTGCTGACGCTGCCTGCTGCTACAGCGCGTTACGGGCAGGCCGAAAAAGTCCGGGCGTCGAGCCCGTCACGTTAAAAACGTGAAGGGCCCGACACCGCCCGGCCGCGCCGCCGGCAGAAACTTACGGCCGGGACGCCACTCCGGGGGCCAGGAAGCGCCTGCCGTTGACACGCTCGGACGCGCCCACCCGGTCCAGATAAGGAGTAATGCCGCCCAGGAACATCGGCCAGCCCGCACCCAGGATCATGCAGAGATCGATATCCTCCGGCCCGGCCACCACGCCTTCGTCGAGCATGAGGCCGATTTCCTCGGCCAGGGCATCCTGCGTGCGGCGCAGGACTTCCTCGCCGCTTGAAGGGGAGGTCCCGAAAGACATCAGCGCCAGCGTCGACGGGGGAATTTCCTGGCCGCCGTCGGCAGCAGCCGCCCAGAGTGACTTCACCCCGTTGTCAATCAGCTTCTGCAGGTTCTGCGACACCGGGAAGCGCTCGCCGAACGCCGCATGCAGCGACTCCTGCACATGCTGTGCCACGGGCAGGCCAACCATCGCGCCCAGCGTGAACGGCGTCATGGGCAGGCCCATGGGCCGCAGGGCGTTGTCTGCAACGTCCGCCGGCGTTCCCTCGTCGAAGGCCGCGGTGACTTCGCCCATGAGCCGCAGAAGGATGCGGTTGACCACGAAAGCCGGAGCATCCTTGACCAACACTGCGGTCTTCTTGAGCCCCTTGGCGAGTTCGAAGGCGGTGGCCAGCACCGCGTCGTCTGTCCGGGGGGCCCGGACGATCTCCAGCAGGGGCATGACGGCCACCGGGTTGAACAAGTGGAAGCCCACCAGCCGCTCCGGGTTCTGCAGGTCTGCGGCCATGGCAGTGACGGACAGGGATGACGTGTTGGTGGCGAGGACGCAGTCGGGGGAGACCACGGCCTCCAGTTCGGCGAAGACCTGCTTCTTGACGTTCAGTTCCTCGAAGACCGCTTCGATGACGAAGTCGGCATCTGCGAACTGCTCCTTGGAAACAGACCCGGTCACGAGCGCCTTGGTCCTGTTGGCGGCGTCCTGGCTGATCCGCTTCTTGCCCAGCAGCTTGTCCACTTCTGCGTGCACGTAGCCCACACCCTTGTCCACGCGGGCCTGGTCGATGTCGGTCATGACGACAGGGACCTTGAGCTGGCGGGCGAAAAGGAGGGCAAGCTGGCTGGCCATCAGTCCGGCACCCACCACGCCGATCTTGGTCACGGGGCGCGCGAGCTTGCGGTCGGGTGCGCCGGCGGGGCGCTTGGAGCGCTTCTGCACGAGGTCAAGGAATGCGTAGACCGTCGAGCGGAATTCGTCGGTCTGCATGAGGCCGGCCAGGGTTTCGCATTCCAATGCCGCGGAGTCTGCCTCCGACAAGGTCCGGGTGGTCTCCATGATCTCCAGGACCTTGGCAGGTGCGGGCGAGGCGTTGGACGTCTTGGACTCCACGAAGGAGCGGCCGGCCGCCACCGCCCCGGCCCAGCGGGCGGCAACTTCCGGGTCAGAAGGGTCGACGGCGTTGGGCCGCTCGGGTGTGACCTCGCCGGAGATGATTTTCGCGGCCCACGCGACGGACTGTTCCACGAAGTCGGCCGGTTCGAACATGGCATCGGCGATGCCCAGCCTGTAGGCATCCGGCCCGGTGAGCGTGCGGTTGTTGCTGAGCGGGTTTTCGATCATGACCCTGAGGGCATTTTCGGGGCCGATCAGGCGCGGCAGCAGATAGACCCCGCCCCAGCCGGGAACCAGCCCGATGAAGGATTCAGGGAGGGCCAGCGCCCCGGCTCCGGAGGAGACAGTGCGGTACGTGGACTGCAGGGCGATTTCCAGACCTCCGCCCAGTGCCACGCCGTTGATGAACGCGAAGCTTGGCACGCCAAGGTTGGAAAGCGTGGCATAGACATCGTGCCCCAGCTGCGCCATCCACAGGCCGTGCTCCCGGTTGTTGAGCGACTTCACCGCGGACAGGTCAGCGCCGGCCACGAGATAATACGGCTTGCCCGTCACGCCAACGCCCACGATCTCACCTTTGGCGGCCCGGTCACGGAGTCCTTCGAGAACGGTGCCGAGTTCCACGAGCGTGTTGGGCCCAAGGGTGGTGGGCTTGGAATGATCCAGCCCGTTGTCGAGGGTGATGAGAGCGAAGGTGCCTCCGCCTGCTCCGCCTGCGGCGGCGGGCAGCTCGATGTCCTGTACGTAGGAGTGGGTGACCGTCTCGTCGGGGAAGAGATCGGCGAGCTTGCGGAAATCTGCTGCACTCATGCTGTTGCTCCTGCGGTGTGGGTGGAGGCCGGGGACTCGTTGCGGGCGGATATTTCTGCGGTGTTTTCGGCGTTCAGGGGCCCCGCCCCGCTGTAGTCGGCGTGGTGCGGGTTCTCCCAGATGACGGTGGCCCCCATTCCCAGGCCAACGCACATGGCGGTGATGCCGTAGCGGACGGTGTGGTCCTCCTCGAACTGCCGGGCAAGCTGGTTCATGAGCCGGATGCCGGAGGAGGCGAGCGGGTGGCCCACCGCAATGGCCCCGCCGTAGCGGTTGACCCGGGGGTCGTCGTCGGAGATCCCGAAATGGTCCAGGAAACTCAGGACCTGGACGGCAAATGCCTCGTTGATTTCGAACAGGCCGATGTCCCCGATGTCCAGGCCAGCCTTCGCCAGGGCCTTTTCGGTCGACGGAACGGGCCCGATGCCCATGACTTCCGGCTCCACTCCCGCATAGGCATAACTGACGAGCCGCATCTTCACGGCCAGCCCCAGTTCCGCCGCGGCGTCGGAGGATGCCAGCAGCGCCGCCGTGGCGCCGTCGTTCAGTCCGGCAGCATTGCCCGCCGTCACGCGGCCGTGGGCACGGAAGGGCGTCCGCAGCGAGGCCAGGTCTTCCAGCGTGGTTCCCGGGCGCGGCGGCTCATCCACCGTGTTGACGGTCCAGCCCTGGCCGGGCTTCATGGTGGCCACCGGAACAAGGTCCGGCTGGATCTGTCCGGTGCCGTACGCGGCCTGCAGCTTGTTCTGGGAGGCAACCGCGTACGCGTCAGTGCGGTCCCTGGTGATGGCCGGAAAGCGGTCGTGCAGGTTCTCCGCCGTATTGCCCATGTTGAGGGCGGCCGGATCCACGAGCCGCTCAGACATGAAACGCGGGTTGGGGTCGGCGCCGGCACCCATCGGGTGGTTGCCCATGTGTTCCACGCCGCCGGTAATCACGACGTCGTAGGCGCCAAAGGCGATGCCGCCTGCGGTCGCGGTGACGGCGGTCATGGCGCCGGCGCACATGCGGTCGATGGCGAAGCCGGGAACCGTGCGGGGCAGCCCCGCCAGCAGGGCAGCCGTCCGCCCGATCGTGAGGCCCTGGTCGCCCGTCTGGGTGGTTGCCGCGACGGCCACTTCGTCGACGCGGGCGGCGGGCAGGGCCGGGTTGCGCCTCATCAGTTCGCGGATGCATTTGACCACCAGGTCATCAGCCCGCATGCCGGCGTAGATGCCTTTCTCGCCGGCCCGGCCGAAAGGCGTTCGCACGCCGTCCACGAAGACGACGTCGCGGACAACGCGCTGGTTTCCGCTGCTTCGGTGTTGGCTCACGTGCTGCTCCTCATTGAGACGTTGGTGCCGGATCCTGGCCAGAAGTCATCAGGGATCCAAGCGTCAGTGAGCCCAATGTTACTCGCCAGTAACTTAGCGTGCAAGGAGCGGATTTCTGCTAGGCCGTGGGCTCTTTGGGTTCCTTCGGCGGCAGGGGCTGCGGATTCAGGAATGCCGCGGTGATCAGCGGCGCCACAAGTTCAATCTGCCACGGTCTGGCGCCCAGTGCGCTGAGCTCTTCGGCGACCGACGCTTCGCTGATGTCAGCCGGCGGGCGCCAGGCGACGCGGCGCAGGTAATCAGGCGTCAGCAGGTTCTCCAGTGGAAGATTGAATTCCTCGGCCTTCTTCTGCAGCAGAGGACGGGCTGTGGACAGTCTCTCCGCGGCGGCGAGGTCGCGCTCGGCCCAGACCCGGGGCGGCGGGGGTGCATTGGTCGGGAGGTGCAGCGGGGGAAGGTCGTCCAAGGTGCGGGCGGTTGCGATGCAGCGGAGCCAGCGGGGGGCCTCGCGCTGGGCGGCCCGGCCATGGAATCCCTTGGTGCCCAGCAGCTGCGGCACGGTCGCGGGCATGGCCTTGGCTGCAGCCACGAGGGAGGAATCAGGAATCAGCCGGCCCGGCGCCACATCCCGCTTCTGGGCAAGCGAATCGCGCTCAAGCCACATCTCGCGCACCGCAGCCAGCTGGCGGCGGTCGCGGATCTGGTGGAGCCCCGAGGTCTTGCGCCAGGGGTCGATCCTTGGCGGCGCAAGTCCGGCGGCGAGGATGGCAGCGAATTCCTGCTCGGCGAAGTCGAGCTTGCCGTCTGCCGCTAGCAGTTCGATGAGCTCCTCACGCAGCTCCGTCAGGACCTCGACGTCGAGGGCGGCGTAACGGAGCCACGGTTCCGGCAGGGGGCGGGTGGACCAGTCGGCCGCCGAGTGCTCCTTCGCGAGGCCGAATCCGAGGAGCTGCTCGATGACGGCGGCGAGTCCGACCCGGGGGAGTCCTGCCAGGCGGGCCGCGAGTTCGGTGTCGAACAGCCTGTCGGGCCACATGCCGAGCTCTGAAAGGCAGGGAAGGTCCTGGCTGGCCGCATGCAGGATCCATTCGACGCCCTTGAGGGCATCGTTGATGATCCGAAGGTCGTCAAAGGGTTCGGGATCGATGAGCCACGTGCCCGATCCCTCGCGGCGGATCTGGACCAGGAAGGCGCGCTGACCGTATCGAAAGCCCGAAGCCCGCTCCGCGTCAACCCCCGCCGGGCCGGTGCCGGCCGCAATGGCTGCCGCGCAGCGCTCCAGTCCTGACTGCGTCTCAATGACAAGCGGCACGCCGTCGCGCGGGGAGTCGAGGTCGATGACAACGGGGACGCGGCTATCGAAGCCTTCCACCGAGATGTGGGGTGTGGTTTCAGCAGCCGGGGCGCCGGCTGTGGTGTTTTCCGGATTTTGAGGGGTCATGATGCCCCTAGTTTACCGGCAGCACGCCGCAGGGCGGAGTCACCATGGGCGGGGGCCCTTAGTTCCTGCGCCTGCGGGGCAGCGCGGAGACGCCATCGGGGAGCGGAGGGAGGCCGGCAAACGTGCAGACCATGTCGGACCAGGCTTCAAGGTGGGCCTGGACATCGGCGCCGGCAGGGGTCCAGGATGCCCGGAGTTCGATGTCGATTGATCCGGGCCTGTCGGAGAGCGTGCCGAAGCTTTCCGACAGCACGCGGGTGGCCGTTCCGCCCGCGGCCCGGTAGGGGGCGCGGTGCGTTTCCAGGGCTTCCACGAGCCAGGTCCAGGCGACGGAGCCGAGCATTTCGTCGTTGCCCATGTCCGCATCCAGCTGGGCCCGGATGTAGGTCACGATCCGGAATTCGCCGTCCCAGACGGCGGAACCGTCGGGATCGTGCAGCAAGATGAAGCGGCCGGTGGCGAGTTCATCGCCGTCGGAGTCGCTGGCAGCAGCGGAGCGGGCCAGGGCCATGGCCGCCGGACCGTGGACAGCCGCGTAGTCGCTGCCGAGGCTGCCGGTGCCGATGACCTCGGCGCCAAGTGCAACGGCGAACGGCGCCAGCCGCGACGGCGCCGGGATCTCGTCCAGGCGCAGCTCACTGCGGCATCGTGCTTTCCGGAGCGTTCCCAAGGCGTAAAGAAAATCCGCAGGAACCTGGGCCAGTGCGTTCACAATCGCAGGCTACGCACTGGAACCCGCCGATCCCCGCAGGCTCGCCGCCGGCCGCCGCAATCCAGCCCCGGCAATCCGGCTGACCCTACCCGGCGGACAGCTCCCTCCTGATGGCCTCGACGAATGCGTCCACGTCCTCCTCGCTGGTATCAAAGGAGCACATCCAGCGGACTTCGCGGGCAGCTTCATTCCAGTCGTAGAAGCGGAAGGACGTCCGCAGCCGGTCCGCCACGCCCTCGGGCAGGATGGCAAAGACGCCGTTGGATTCCGTTTTCTGGGTCGGCTCCACTCCGTCGATGGCGTCCACCGCGTGCCGCAGCCTAGCGGCCATGGCGTTCGCGTGCGCGGCCGAGCGCAGCCACAGGTCGCCTTCCAGGAGCGCGATGAACTGGGCGGACATGAAGCGCATCTTGGAGGCCAGCTGCATGTTCATCTTGCGCAGGAAGAGGAGGCCGTGGGCGGCTTCCGGATTCAGCGCCACCACCACCTCGCCGAACAGCAGCCCGTTCTTCGTGCCGCCGAATGACAGGATGTCCACGCCGGCGTCGCGGGTAAACGCACGCAGCGGGACGTCGAGGTGCGCGGCGGCATTGGCCAGCCGGGCGCCGTCCATGTGCAGTTTCATGCCCTTGGCGTGGACGTGCTCGGCAATCGCGCGCACCTCTTCCGGGGTGTAGCACGTGCCCAGTTCCGTGGTTTGTGTGATGGAGACGGCCAGCGGCTGGGCGCGGTGTTCATCACCCCACCCCCAAGCCTCGCGGTCGATGAGTTCAGGAGTCAACTTGCCGTCCGGCGTGTGAACCTGAAGGAGCTTGATGCCGCCGATGCGCTCGGGAGCGCCGTTCTCGTCCATGTTGATGTGGGCCGTTGACGCGCAGACCACCGCCCCCCAGCGGGGGAGCAGGGACTGCAGCGACAGCACATTGGCGCCGGTGCCGTTGAAGACGGGAAAGCACTCAATGCCTTCGCCAAAGTGCCGTTCCATCAGCTCCTGGAGGCGTGCTGTGTAGTCGTCTTCGCCGTAGGACACCTGATGGCCCTCATTGGCGGCGGCGAGGGCGGCCAGCACCTCGGGGTGCACGCCCGAGTAGTTGTCCGACGCGAAGCCCCGGACTGACGCGTCGTGCAGCCGGGACATGGTGCCGTTGCCGGCCGTTTCTACAGTGGTTGTCATCGCTTTGGTCACGCTTTCAGTCTAAGGAGTTCCGGCCAGGTATTGCTGCTGTCACTGGGTCAGCAGCATCCGTTGCCCATTCAGTTCAGCGGCGGGTTTTCCGAACAGGCCGACGACGGCGGCTGCCAGATCCTCGACGTCGGTGTAACCGGGAAACTTGCGTTCGGGCTGGCGGCTCCGCATGGCACCGTCCACGAGCGCCTTGACCACGAGGACGACGGCGGCGCTGTGCTGTTCAGCGTCACTGGACTGTTCTTCGTCACGGGACGGTTCGTCGGAGAGGTGCCGGCCGCCGCCTGCCTGCCCTGCTCCTGCCTGCCTTTCGGAGTGCTGGTCCTGGCGGAACCCGTCCGCCACTGCCATGGTCCACGCCTCGGCGGCGGCCTTGGCCGCCGCATAACTGGCAACGCCGGCGGACGGCGCGGTGACCGCCGTCGAGGACACCATGGCAAACCGGCCGACCTCAGATGCTGCGAGGTCGTCGTAGAACACCCTGGACACGTTCCTGAGCGTCGTCACGGAGCTGCGTTCCAGGAAGTCCCAGTCCTCGTCGCTCTGGTCGGCGATACCCTGGGCCCCGCGCCAGCCGCCCACGAGGTGGATGACGCCGTCGATCCTGCCCGCTGTCCGCGCGAGGGCCCCGCGGAGTTCTCGGACGGCCGGCAGGCTGCCGAGATCGCAGATGAGAGGAGTGACACCGCTGCCGGTCTGCGCCGCGGCGGCTTCGATCCGGTCTTTGTCCGACCCGACGGTGTATACTGCGAAGCCGGCCCGCGCCAGGGCGCGTGCCACGGCGATGCCCGATGGGCCGCTCCCGCCGGTGACCACGACGGTGGGGGTGCTGTTTCCGGTCATTCGGTCATCGCCTCCGCGGCGGGGCCGGTGCCGGTTGCGTCTGATGATCCGGTGATGCCGGCGGTCGACTCGATCACGTGGCGCATCTTCTTTTCAAGCGCTTCGTAGAACATGGACAGCGGGAACTCGTCGTCCAGCACCTGGTCGGTGAGGCCGCGCGGCGGCCCGTCCAGGGGGAGGGCCCCCGGCCCCTTGGCCCAGACCGAGGCCGGGTTGGGGGTCAGCGTTCCGGAGATGAGCTCGTAAGCCGCCAGCCAGTGGGCGGTCTTGGGCCGGTCGATGGAGCGCCAGTACAGCTCCTCGATCCGGGCGCCGAGGTCAATGACGACGCCGGCAACTTCGTCCCAGTCGAGGCTGAGGCGGCTGTCGGTCCAGTGCAGCACGCGGTGCTGGTGCAGCCAGGCGAACAGCAGCTGACCGCCCAGTCCGTCGTAGTTGCGGACCCGGCTGCCCGTGATGGCAAAGCGAAAAATGCGGTCGAAAATGACGGCGTACTGGACCAGCTTGGCATGCCGGCGGGCCTCAGGATCGGCGGCTTCGTCCTTTTCGATTTTCACGGATTCCCGGAAGGCCGTCAGGTCGCAGCGCAGCTCTTCCAGCGAGTACAGGAAGAACGGCATGCGCTGCTTGATCATGAACGGGTCGAAGGGCAGGTCGCCGCGCATGTGCGTGCGGTCGTGGATCAGATCCCACATCACAAACGTTTCCTCGGTGAGTTCCTGGTCCTCGAGAAGTTCGGCGGCCCCGGCGGGCAGTTCCAGGGACGTGGTGTCCGCGGCGGCGCGGAGGACCCGGCGGAAGCGGGCGGCCTCACGGTCTGCGAAGATCGCGCCCCAGGTGAATTTGGGGGTTTCGCGGACGGCCACGGTCTCCGGGAACAGCACGGCGGAGTTGGTGTCGTAGCCAGGTGTGAAGTCGAGGAAACGGATGGGGACGAACAGCTTGTTGGAGTATTCTCCCTCTTCGAGCCCGGCGATGAATTCGGGCCAGATCACGTCGATCAGCACAGCCTCAACGAGCCGGCTGTTGCTGCCGTTCTGGGTGTACATGGGGAAGACCGCCAGGTGCTGAAGCCCGTTGTGGCGGTGCTCCTGGGGCTGGAACGCCAGCAGGGAATCCAGGAAGTCAGGGATGCCGAATCCGGCCTCCATCCAGCGGGTGAAGTCGCGGGCCAGGAGTTCCAGGTAGCGGGCATCGTGCGGGAAGGACGGTGAAAGGGCTTCGACGGCGTCAATGATGGCCAAAACGAGGCCCGCCGCGGCTGCGTGGTCCGCTTTGTCCGGGACGGAGCCGTCCTGGACCTGCAGTCCGCGCAAGGCCGTGGCTGCTGCCTTGAGCTGCCGCCATTCGGGGTGGTCCGCGGAGATCCTTGCGGGGGCGGTAGTAACTGTAATGGTCATCTTCGGCGTGGCCTTCCTGGTTGCCTGAGCATCTACGCCGAGCGTAACAAGCAGCCAGAGTTCCTAATCCATTTTAGGCCTCAGCATAAGAAACTGTGAGGCTCATCGATCAGTTCACGCCGGCCAGGTGTAGCGCCGGGAAGCCTCAGGACTCCGTGGCCGCGGTGCTGTCTGCGTTCTCGCCCGTGACCAGCCTCAGGGAGACCGAGTTGATGCAGTACCGCTGGTCGGTGGGCGTGCCGTAGCCTTCGCCCTCAAAGAGGTGCCCCAGATGGGAATCACAGTTGGTGCACCGCACCTCGACGCGGTCCATTCCGAGAGTGCGGTCGTGGATATACCGCACCGTTCCCTCTGCCAAGGGTGCCCAAAAGGAGGGCCAGCCGCAGTGGGAATCGAATTTCTCGTTGCTGGTGAACAGTTCGGTCCCGCACGCCCGGCACTGGTAGACGCCCGCAGTGTGGGTGTCCCAGTACTCGCCCGTGTACGGGCGTTCCGTGCCGGCCTGGCGCAGCACACGGTACTCCTCCGGGGTGAGTTCGCGGCGCCATTCGTCGTCGCTCCGGACCACCGGCGTGCCTGCCGTGTTTTCAGCTTTTTCTGGAGTGCTCATAGCCTCATCAACGCTCAGGAGTCGCCGATAAATCCCGAGCCCGCGTACAGGTGAAGCACGGGGAGGCCCAGGCGGTCCTGGGCCTTGTTGGCCCAGTCGGTGTGGAAGGTGTCTGATACCGCGTGCGGCCGAGTGATGACGACGGCCTGTGCGGCGCCGAGTTCCTTCACCTTGGCCACCAGGCCGTTGACCGCCCCGCCATCCACCGTCTCGCCTGAGACCCCGCTGCCGAGACCCTCAAGGGCGCGGAGCGAGACGGACAATGTCTCCGCCGCGGCCGCCCGCTGCGTGTCCGGATCCGGTGCGTGTGCCGTCAGCTCCCGGAAGGCCTTGGCGATGTCCAGCATGGAGAGGTTTTCAAGGAAATCCACCAGCAGATGCCGTTCCGTGTTGGCTGGGACCAGCACGACCAGAGGCGCGTCACCCCCGTTCACCAGGCGTTCGATGTTGACGCGGTCGTCCGCACCCAGCGGCTCTTCTGTGAGAATGACGATTGGATCGCTCATGCCATCAGCCTAGCCCGGCGGAACCGTGCCCGCATGCATTTGCCACCGGATGTGCCTCGGGAGCCGACTCCGGTAACAATGGTGCAATGGACTCCTCCTTCCGGCCAGGCACAGAGCTGCAGCGCCACCTGATTCCCGGCACCGGCCAGCAAGGGGCGGCGGCCCTGCTGGACACCACGGCGCAGCCGGCCAGCAAGATGACCCTGCGGGCTAAATGGACGCTCGGCGGAATTATTGCCGGCAGCGCTGCGGCGGCACTCCTGGGGGCCGGATCGTCGGCGCTGGCGCTGTACTTCGCCAGGCGCGTACTGACGCCCTCCCGTGCGCGGCCGGCCGACCAGGAAGTGCTGGCCGTGATCAGGGTGGGCAGGGGCCTGCAGGTCATCCTTGCCGCGACACCGGAGACAACCCAGGACGGCGTGTACAGCCTCTTCTTCGATGACGGGAACGGCCACGCGAGGATCGGCAGGGTCCTGTCCTACTCTCCGGCCGAGCGCACAGTGCTGCGCGAGGTGGAGACTGTCTACCAGGGAAACCTGGAAACCGCGCGCCGCGGCTGGTGGAGTGGTGCCGTGTATCCCGATCCCTCCGCCGTCGGACTTGCCTCGGAGGACGTCGGCATTGAAGTCGATGGCGGAACAGCTCCCGCGTGGCTGATCCGCGCCGAGCCCGGCGCCGAAACGTGGGCCATCATGGTCCACGGCCGCGGTGCCACCCGGCAGGAAAGCCTGCGTGCAGCCCGGGCCGCGCACGAGCTGGGACTGACCAGCCTCCTGGTTTCCTACCGAAACGACGGGCTGGCGCCCTCGGCGCCGGATGGCAGGTACGGCCTGGGATCCACCGAATGGCGGGATATCGACGCCGCCATCGCCTTCGCCCTCTCCCATGGGGCCCGGGAGGTGGTGCTCTTCGGCTGGTCCATGGGCGGCGCCATTTGCCTGCAGACTGCCGATCTCTCGAGGCACCGCAATGCCATCCGGGCCATGGTCCTCGACGCACCCGTCATCGACTGGGTCAACGTGCTGGCGCACCACGCCGAACTGAACAGGATCCCGTCCGGTGTCGGCCGGTATGGCCAGCTGATGATGGGTCACCGCCTCGGGCGCCGCCTCACCGGGCTGGCTGCGCCGGTGGACCTGAAGGCCATGGACTGGGTGTCCCGGGCGGTGGAACTCCGGACGCCGACCCTGATTATTCACAGCGTGGACGACGAATACGTGCCGTACAGACCATCCGCTGTCCTCGCGGAGAAGAACCCCGAAATGGTGACGTTCGAGGCGTTCGGGCAGGCGAGGCATGCCAAGGAGTGGAATGTCGATCCGGTCCGGTGGGAGAGCCTGGTCAAGGCCTGGCTGCAGCAGCAGCTTGCGCCCCGGCTCAATCCAGGACAGTTGAATCCGGGTCAGCCCGGTCCCGGGCAGGCTCCCGGCCGGCAGTCCGGCGTGGAACGTGACCTGGGGGATTAGCGCCGGCTGGGGCGATTAGCGCCCGCCGGTGATGGTTTTGGCGCTGGCCGCTACCGTGCTGATCGGTGCGGTGATGGCCTTCGTGAGGCGGATCAGGTCCGTGGGGCCGAGTTCGATGTCGAGGCCCCTGCGGCCGCCGGAAACGAGGATGGTGGCCAGCGCCAGCGCGCTGTCGTCGATGACGGTGGGGGAGGGCTGCCGCTGGCCCAGGGGCGAGATGCCGCCCAGGAGGTAGCCGGTCCGCCTTTCGGCCGCAGCCGGATCCGCCATGGCGGCTTTCTTGCTCCCCAGGGCCGCCGCGATCGCCTTCAGGTCCAAGTTTCCGCTCACGGGAACGACGCCGACGGCGAGCCTGCCGTCCACCTCGACCATGAGTGTCTTGAAGACCCGTGCAGGGTCAACCCCGAGCACCTCGGCGGCCTCCAGCCCGTAACTGGCTGCGGCGGGGTCGTGGCTGTACGGGTGCAGGGTGTAGGAAACGCCCGCCGCAGCCAGTGCGGCTGTGGCAGGCGTTCCCTGGGAAGTGTTCTTTCGCGCCATTGGCCCGGGCCTGAAACCCTAGCTGGAGAGCCTGGCAGAAGCGGCAACCTTGCGTTTGATCCGCCCAAGCATTGCCGTCATCCCGCGCATCCGGAGGGGAGTGATGGCCCGGGTGAGACCCAGCAGTTCAGGCATGTCGTCCGGCACCGCAAGTATTTCCTCAGCCGTAAGGCCGTCCAGCCCTTCATGGAGCACGCCCGCGAAGCCCCGCGTCGTGGGGGCCTCGCGAGGCGCCTTGAAGAACAGCCGGAAGGCGGGGGACCCGCCGTCGTTCTTCTCCGTCTCGATGGTCAGAAACAACGGCGACTGGCACTCAACCACCTGCTCGAGCAGCTCGGGGTGGTCCCGCAGCCGCTCCGGCAGTTCGGGCAGGCCCAGAGAAAACTCCAGCAACAGCTGGAGCCTCTCGGGCTCGCTCAGTGCCTGGAAGTCATCGACAATTTCCGCCAGCGCGGTGGGCAGTGCATAAGTACTCATCGCTTCAAGCTTACGCACTTTTGTTCCCGCCCGGTCCCTTTCTTACGGCTGCTTACCTAACGCCCGCGGGGACCGCGCCGCGCTCGGCACCCTTAACGATCGGTACGCGCACTGCATTGCCCCACTCGGTCCAGGAGCCGTCATAGTTCCGTACGGTGTCAAAGCCGAGAAGGTACTTCAGCGCAAACCAGGTGTGGCTGGAACGCTCGCCGATGCGGCAGTAGGCCACCACGTCGTCGCCTTCCGTCAGCCCGGCTTCGTCCAGGTAAAGCGCCTCCAGTTCCGGGCGGCTCCGGTACGTGCCGTCTTCGGCAGCTGCGCGTGCCCACGGAATGGACGCGGCCGTGGGGATGTGGCCTCCGCGGAGTGCGCCTTCCTCGGGGTAGGCAGGCATGTGGGTCCGCTGGCCGGTGTATTCCTCGGGGGAGCGTACGTCAATCAGTGGCTTTCCGAGGTGGGCAAGGACGTCTTCCTTGAACGCGCGGATCGGGGCGTCGTCGCGTTCGACGACGGGGTAGTTGCCGGGTGCGGGCGACGGAACGGCCGTGCTCAGCTCGCGGCCCTCGGCGATCCATTTGTCGCGGCCGCCGTCGAGCAGCCGTACATCGTCGTGTCCGAAGAGAGTGAAGACCCAGAGTGCGTAGGCGGCCCACCAGTTGGACTTGTCGCCGTAAATCACCACGGTGGTGTCGCGGGAAATGCCTTTGGCGGCGGCCAGGAGCGCGAAAGCCTGGCCGTCCACGTAGTCGCGGGTCACTTCGTCGTTCAGGTCCGTATGCCAGTCGACCTTGACGGCTCCGGGGATGTGCCCGGTCTCGTACAGCAGGACGTCTTCGTCGGACTCCACCACCACGAGTTTTCCGTTGTCCAGGGCTCCGCCGTCGATGGCGGCGGCGAGCCACTCCGTGGAGACCAGCCGCTCGGGGTTGGCGTAGGCGGCGAACTTTTCGTTCTGTTCAACTGGGTAGGACATTCATATGGCCTTTCACTGAAACGGTCACGGCAGACCGCCGAAGGAACCGGTCGGTCACTGCTCCAACACTAGCCACGGGCCGCGGTGAAAGCTTCCCCCCGTTAACAGGACGAAATGTGCGCTTGGTCACGGCTTCCGGGCGTGCGTGCACCGTGCAGGCTGGAGGCGGTGCCATTGCCGGTATTCTTTCTGGGGATAAGTCACCAGCAGAACGGACCACCTTGGTACAGATCGAAAAGCTTGCCACCCGGACGCCGGCGGTGTCAGTGGATGAGCTCCTGAAAGGGTTCTACCCGTCGCCCAGGTTCGGGCAGGTGTCCTTTGCCAGCTACAGGCCTGATACTTCGCAGCCCAGCCAGGCTGCAGCCGTGCACGCGCTGGAAGCATTCGCCGGGGGTGTGGGCGCCGGCGACGGCGCGGGACTTTTCAAAAGGCTCTTCGCGAAGAAGGACACGTCAAGGGCCGGTATCTACCTTGACGGCGGCTTCGGCGTTGGCAAGACCCACCTGCTGGCGTCGCTGTGGCACGCTGCCCCGGGGCCCAAGGCCTTCGGCACGTTCGTTGAGTACACCAACCTGGTGGGCGCCCTGTCCTTCCGGAAAACTGTTGAAGCGCTGAGTTCCTACAAGCTTGTGTGCATCGATGAGTTTGAGCTTGATGATCCTGGCGATACCGTCCTGATGTCCCGGCTCATGCGCGAACTCGCCGACGCCGGTGTCAAGCTCGCTGCCACCTCCAACACGCTGCCCGGCTCCCTGGGCGACGGCCGGTTCGCTGCGGTCGATTTCCAGAGGGAGATCCAGGTCCTGGCAGACCAGTTCGATGTCCTCAGGATCGACGGCGAGGATTTCCGGCACCGCGGACTGCCGGCGGCGCCGTCCCCGTTGCGGAACAGTGAACTCCACGCCCACATGAAGGCCGAGTTCGATGGCCAGACTGTGGCGGAGGATGACTTCAAGACCCTGATCGCGCATCTTGCCGGTGTGCACCCGAGCCGCTACCGCAAGCTCCTTGACGGAGTGGACGGTGTTGTTTGGCGGGATGTGGAGACGATTACCGAACAGGCTGTTGCGCTGAGGTTCGTGGTGCTCGCGGACCGGTTGTACGACAAGGACGTTCCGATCCTTGCCAGCGGTGTCCCCTTCGACAAGCTGTTCACGGAAGAAATGATGACCGGCGGTTACATGAAGAAGTACTTCCGGGCGGTCTCGCGCCTCACCGCCCTGGCCCGTGAAGGCCAGAACCACGAGCCGTCCTAGCGACCGGGCCGCTTAAGCGTCAACAGTGCTTGAACGCCTCAGGCAGTCGACACACGGGCAGTTAAACGCCAAGGGCACTTAAACGCCAAAGGCGCCGGTGCCGCCTCTCGGCGGGACCGGCGCCCCCGTTGACGTGTCGGGGCAATGCCCGGGCAAATCCTTGTTACGGAGCCTTCTCGACCGGCGGCACTACCTGGCCCGCCGGGGCCTCGTTCGGCGTACCGTCTGCGTTGTCAACGTAGGTGGAAGCGCCATCCTGGACCTTATCTACATGGCCGGCGTACTTGCCGCCCGTCTTCGAGTCGACAAAGTCGCCCGCTTTTTCGATGCCGTCCTTGATGGCCTGCTCGTTGCCGCGGATCAGACCCTGAGCTTTGCCCTTTAGATCGTCAATTAGTCCCACGAGCACCTCCCTTCAATCGCGGAGCCAGATCGCTCCTCCGCAATCGATCCTAGCCCTGCGTCGGTTCTATGCCAAGAATCAGTTGACAAAATTTGTCAAACCGGTGAGGGTCCCGCTGCGTGAGGGCAAGAAAAAAGCAGCTCCGGAGAGCTGCTTGCTGTGTGGGCGATACTGGGATCGAACCAGTGACCTCTTCCGTGTCAGGGAAGCGCGCTACCGCTGCGCCAATCGCCCGGAACCGGAAAACCGGTAAATCCTGGGTTCGAATCCGAAAGGATTCCAGAGAGCGGACGACGAGATTCGAACTCGCGACATCCACCTTGGCAAGGTGGTGCTCTACCAGCTGAGCTACGTCCGCGCATGAAGTACGTCCCGGCAGGCCGGGCGTTCAACAACGAGCAAGTTTCCTTGCTCTGGTGGGCGATACTGGGATCGAACCAGTGACCTCTTCCGTGTCAGGGAAGCGCGCTACCGCTGCGCCAATCGCCCATTGAATCCGGTTAGACCGGAAACCATGGTTTTCACCGAGGTGGGTACGGGATTCGAACCCGTGTATACGGCTTTGCAGGCCGCTGCCTCGCCTCTCGGCCAACCCACCGTGTAAGCATCGATTCTTAAGAATCATTGCCGTGACAGTGTCCTGCGAGCGGACGACGAGATTCGAACTCGCGACATCCACCTTGGCAAGGTGGTGCTCTACCAGCTGAGCTACGTCCGCATTTCGGAGCTTCGATTCCTTGCCTTGAGCGGCATTTCCTCGCGTTCCAACGAGTAAAAACTCTATAGGAGGTTCAGGGAATCTCCAAATCGACCTCCTCGACGCTGGCGCAGACCCCCGTACTTCCTTGAATTCTAGGCGAATTCTTGAATTACAGAGGTGTAATTCGAGCGTCTCTGTTGGGTCGCTGTACGCCGCCGCCCACCCGATTTCCGTAAACCCCGCATCGTGGGCTAGCATTCAAATGCATCGGGGCGATTGGCGCAGTGGTAGCGCGCTTCGTTCACACCGAAGAGGTCACTGGTTCGAACCCAGTATCGCCCACCGATGAATGGTCCGTTCCGCCCAGGGAAATCAATCTGGGCGGGACGGACTTTTCTGTTTCCCGACTTAACTGTCAGCCCCCTGTGAAAGAGTCTCGCCATGACTGATCCACTTCTCGCCCACGCCACGGAATACGGCCGGATGTACGCGCGCTCCACCACGGAAGCGTTCTCGGTGCCCTCCATCACCACAGTCATCGGCCAGCAGCCCCATGGGCTGGACGGCTGGTTTGGCTACATGGGCGCCAGCAGCCTCGCCAAGGATCCCTCCCTTCCCGAGATCCTGGGCAGTCCGGCCAAGGTCCGGCAGGCGGTGAACCGCGCGGCCAAGGCCGCAGAAACGTACCGTGACGACGCAGCCCGGCGCGGCGACCGGGTGCACAACTACTGCGAACAGGTGGCGCTCCGTGCCTTGGGCAAGCCCCACCGGATGCAGGAAACCCGCGAGGCACTGGCGTCCAATGGCGAAGAAGCCTTCGCTGCCCGCTTTGATGAGTGGTGGGAGCTGTTCCGCGTGGAGCCCGTGGCGCCGGAGATCACGGTTTGGAACGCGACGGTTGGGTACGCCGGAACGCTGGACCTCGTGGCCAAGATCAACGGACGGACCTGCCTCATTGACTACAAGACCAAGGGGACCACGCGGGACGGCCAGGTCAAGCCGCTGGATGACAAGGTGGTCATGCAGCTCGTCGCCGGAATGAAGGCGGAGGAAAGCCTGGTGGACGCAGAGGCGGGGGAGTGGGAACCCTGGCGGCACGGTGAGGCTCCGGTACTGCTGGCAGTCGCCATCGGTGAGACGGAGGTGCGCCCCGTCCGGGCGAATCCCGAGGTGCTGCGGCACCACTGGTGGAAGTTCTGCGCGCTTCGGCGCGTCTGGGAAATGTCCGCCGACACCCTCAGCGCCGGGCCTGCACTGCTGCCGGTGGCGCCGCCGGTGTTTGCCTGACCGGTGTTTACCTGATCCATGCTGGCATGAGCACGGAGTTCACCACGGGCGCATGTCAGCACGCCTAGCACTGTTCATCCACGTCAGCAGCCGTAACCACCAGGGGCGCCGGCGGGGCGGCAGCAACTAAACTGGTCTGGATCCGTTACCGTCCACCGTGAGGAAATGACTGCAGATGGCAATTCTGAATATCCGTATCATCGGCGATCCCGTGCTCCGCACGGTCGCCGACCCTGTCACGGAATTCGGGCCCGAGCTGGCAAGGCTCGTTGCCGATATGACCGAAACCATGGAGGACGTGGAAGGTGCAGGCCTCGCCGCGCCGCAGATCGGCGTCAGCCTCAGGGTTTTCACTTACCGGATCGGCGGGCTCGAAGGTCATGTCATCAACCCCGTGCTGGAAAACAGCGAGGACTTCCAACCCGACGAAGTGGAAGGCTGCCTCTCCATTCCCGGGTTGGGCTTCCCCGTCCGCCGCCACCGTGCCACCCGGGTCACCGGCGTGGACCTGCACGGGAACCCCGTCGCGGTCGATGCGGAAGGGATGCTCGCCCGCTGTTTCCAGCACGAAACCGACCATCTTGACGGCATACTTTTTACGGACCGCCTCGAAGGCGAGGACCGCAAGGCTGCGCTCCGCTCCATCCGCAACGCCAACTACGACTCCATCACCGAACGGACGACGGCGAAGCGCGCCAAAACGGTCGGCTCCAGTTTCGGGGGCGGCAGCTTCGGAGCCGGAACGTCCGGTGCCGGCAGCTCCGGCGCCGCCGGATGAAGGTCCTCTTCGCGGGAACACCGGCAGTAGCCGTCCCGTCGCTGAATGCGCTGGTAGACGCCGGGTTCGACGTCGTTGCGGTGCTGACACGGCCGGATGCGCCGATAGGCCGCAAACGCGTGCTCACGCCGTCACCCGTCGCAGCGCGCGCCGCAGAGTTGGGCATTGAAATCATTCACGCTGCCAAGGTTGATGCCGAGGTCACCGCCAGGATTGCTGCCGTCCGCCCTGATGTGGCGGCCATCGTCGCTTACGGCGGCCTGGTGCCGCGAGCCGCACTGGATATTCCGCGCCACGGCTGGATCAACCTCCACTTCTCCCTGCTGCCGGCCTGGCGCGGCGCTGCGCCCGTGCAGCGCTCTGTCATCGCCGGGGACGACGTCACCGGGGCCGTCACCTTCCTTCTGGAGGAGGGGCTGGACACCGGCCCCGTGTTCGGGACGCTCACCGAAGCGGTCCGTCCGGATGACACCGCGGGAGCACTGCTGGACAGGCTGTCCCACAGCGGCGCCGTGTTGCTGACCCAGACGCTCTCCGCGGTGGATGCCGGGAAGGCCGTGGCCCTCCCGCAGCAGGGCCAGGTTTCGCTGGCTCCCAAGCTTGGACTCGATGACGGCCGGCTGCACTGGCAGCAGCCTGCCCTTGCCGTCGGGAGGCGGGCGCGCGGGGTCACCCCGGAGCCCGGCGCCTGGACCACCCTGGACGGCCAGCGGCTGAAACTCGAACCCGTGCTGCTGCGCCCCGAGGCTCCGGCGCTGGCGCCCGGGGCACTGGCGCTCAACGGGAAGAGCGTGCTGGTGGGAACCGGCTCGCACCCGGTCGAGCTGACCCGGGTCCAGCCTGCGGGCAAGAAAATGATGACCGCCGCTGACTGGGCGCGCGGACAGGCTTCACTTGAAAGCGTGGTGTTCGAATGAGCGAGTCCGGGACAAGCGGCAGCGGCCGTGGAAAAGGCCCCCAGCGTGCAGGACAGGGCGGCCAGGGCGGCGTCCAGCGGGGCCGGGACGGCAGTCTCCGGAACGCCCAGGGCAGGGAACGGAACCGCGGCCCGCAACGCAATTACACCGAGAACGCACCGTCCCAGCGCACCCGGCGCGCTGATCCGGCCCGGCTGGTGGCCTTTGAAGTGCTGCGCGCGGTTGCCTCCGAGGACGCCTACGCCAACCTCGTGCTGCCGTCGAGGATCCGGCACCACGGGCTGGACAAGCGCGACGCCGGCTTCGCCACCGAACTGAGCTACGGCGCGCTGCGTGGCCAGGGCACCTACGACGCCGTTCTGGCACGCTGCGTGGACCGGCCCCTGGACCAGCTGGACCCGGCTGTCCTGGATGCCCTGCGCATCGGCACGCACCAGTTGCTGGCCATGCGCGTTCCCGCCCATGCGGCGCTGGACCAGACGGTGGGGCTGGCCCGCGCAGTGATCGGCGCCGGTCCGTCCACCCTGATCAATGCCGTGCTGCGCAAGGTCTCAGCCCGGACTTTGGAGGAATGGCTGGAAGTCCTGCTCAGCGACGAGCAGGACGCCACCAAGGTAGCCTCTGTCCGCTACGCCCACCCGGAATGGATCGTGCGTGCGTTCAGGCAGTCTCTCGTGGCGCATGGCCGACCGGTCACCGAAATCAACGACCTCCTTGAGGCGGACAATGCTGCCCCTGTGGTCAATCTGGTAGCGCTGCCCGGACTGGGCAGCCTGGACGAGGCCCTCGAAAACGGCGCTGCACCGGGCGAACTCGTCGAAGGCTCCGCGCTTTCCAGCGGCGGGGACCTCGGCCGGCTCTCCTCGGTACGGGAAGGAACCACACGCGTCCAGGACGTCGGCTCGCAGCTGGTCGCCCGCGCACTGGCTGCCGTGGACCTTGGCGGTACTGACCTTGGCAGCCCTGCCGCGATCAGCGTGGCGGGGGAGGGCGAAGCCTGGCTGGACCTGTGCGCCGGCCCCGGCGGCAAGGCTGCACTGCTCGGCGCCCTGGCCAACGAGCGTGGCGCCACCCTCCTGGCCAACGAACCCGCACCCCACCGCGCCAAACTGGTCCGGCAGGCGCTGGCCGCCGTCCCCAACGACATCTGGCACGTCCGGACCGGCGACGGCAGGGAAGTAGGCAGCGAGCAGCCGGAACGCTTTGACCGGGTGCTCGTGGACGTACCCTGCACCGGGCTCGGTGCCCTGCGCCGCAGGCCTGAGTCCCGGTGGCGGCGCACGCCCAAGGACCTGGTCGATCTCGGCCCCCTGCAGCGGGAACTGCTCAAATCGGCACTGGACGCCGTAAAGCCCGGCGGGGTGGTGGCCTATGTGACGTGCTCGCCGCACCCGGCCGAGACCACGGCGGTGGTCAGCGATGCACTCCGCAAGCGCGACGACCTCGAACTGCTGGACGCCGGAAACGCGCTCGATGCCGTGAGCCTGACCGGACATCTTGACGCGGGCCACGAACTCACGGCCCAGCTCTGGCCGCACATTCACCGCACAGATGCCATGTTCCTGGCCCTGATCCACAAGAAGCGCTGATCCACAACAAGCCCTGATTTGCCACCCGCGAAAGGACCCGCATGCCGCAGTGCTGCATCAACCCCAGCATCCTCTCCGCCGACTTCGTCAACCTTGAAGCCGAGTTGAAGAGAATCAGCAACGCTGATTCGGTGCACGTGGACGTGATGGACAACCACTTTGTCCCCAATCTGACCATCGGGCTGCCGGTGGTGCAGCGGATTCAGGCGGTCAGCCCGGTTCCCCTGGACGCGCACCTGATGATTTCGGACGCCGACCGCTGGGCGCCGGAATACGCGGATGCCGGCATCGCCTCCGTGACGTTCCATGCGGAGGCGTCCATCGCCCCGGTTAAGCTGGCGCGGGAGTTGCGCGCCCGCGGATCGAGAGCAGGCTTGGCACTGCGGCCGGCCACCGCGGTGGAACCCTACCTGGAGATGCTCCCGGAACTGGACATGCTGCTGATCATGACAGTGGAACCTGGATTCGGCGGCCAGGCTTTCCTGGACCTCACGCTTCCCAAGATCCGCCGCGCCCGCGCCGCCATCGAAGGCTCCGGCGTGAACGTTGCGCTCCAGGTTGACGGCGGCATCACCGAGGAGACGATCCTCCGTGCCGCTGAGGCCGGAGCGAACGTTTTCGTCGCGGGCTCGGCCGTCTACGGCGCCGCTGATCCGGCCGGGGCCATCGACCGCCTGCGAAAGGCCGGCTCGCTCTAGCTCGACGGTGTTCGACGGCTTTGGCCGGCGGGCCCGGACGGCAACGCGGTTCGGCGTGCGTCCACCGGGCGCTGCCGACGTTACGGATTCCGTGACGGTCCATGGCAGGGAATACCCGGAGCATGCTCCGGGTTGTGTCAGAATAGCAACACACAATACGTGCTCCGGGGTCGGTGTAAGTCCGAACCGGCGGTGACAGTCCGCGACCCGCGAGCCGGTTTTTCCTCGGAAAGCCCGGCGGACGGTTGAACTGGTGAAATTCCGGTACCGACAGTTAAAGTCTGGATGAGAGAAGCACGTACGGCTGTATCTGTGGCGTCTACTGACGCCGCAGCATTGCACTGTCGTATACCCCCGGAGCCATCGCGGTTCGAGAGGGAAGGAACGACACAGACGCATGGACATTCGTACCGTGTGGCCGGATCCGGCGGTTTCCACGTGAGCGGCCAGCCGATCCACGCTTTCAGCGCCGCCGAAACCGCCGCCATGGACATCGCCCTGGAAGCTGCCCTGCAGGGGCCGCGGGGCGCCAACCCCCTGGTGGGTGCCGTCGTCGTCGGCCCTGACGGCCGTCACCTGGTGACCGGCTACCACCGCGGGGCCGGAACGGCGCACGCCGAGGCCGACGCCATAGCGGCAGCGGTCAGCACAGGAGTGGATCTCAGCGGATCCACCATGGTGGTCACCCTGGAACCCTGCAACCATGTGGGACGCACGGGACCCTGCGCGCAGGCGATCATTGATGCCGGAATAGCGAATGTCGTGTACGCCGTCGACGACCCCCACGATCCAGCGGCCGGTGGGGCAGCCACCCTGCGCTCCGCAGGGGTCGGCGTGCGGAGCGGACTGGCAGCGGACCGCGCGCTGGAGCTGAACCGGCGCTGGTTCCAGGCTGTCGAGGCCAAGCGCCCCTTCGTGACACTGCACATCGCCCAGACGCTGGACAGCCGGATCGCTGCTGAAGACGGCACTAGCCAGTGGATCTCCAGCCCGGAGTCTCTGGCGGACAACCACGCCATCCGGCGCCGGATCGACGCCATCCTCGTCGGCACCCAGACAGTCCTCGTGGACAACCCGCGGCTCACGGCGAGGGATGCCAACGGCGATGCCTCCGGCGAACAGCCCCTGCGGGCCGTGATGGGTCTTCGCGACGTTCCCGACGACGCCGCCGTGCGCGGCGACGACGGCAAAATCCTCCATTTGCCCACCCGTGAGCCCGGCGAGGCACTGTCCCTGCTGTTTGCGGCAGGCGCGCGTCACGTCATGGTGGAGGGCGGATCCAAGATCCTGAGCGCCTTCCTGACGGATGGCCTGGTGGACGAACTGATCGTGTACCTGGCGCCCACGCTGCTCGGATCGGGAATCGCTGCGCTCAGCGGCCTCGGAATCGGCACCCTTGCCGATGCCCAGCGCTGGGAATGGGATGCAGCCTCCGGCGGAGCAGTCCAGAAGCTGGGCAGGGACCTTCGGCTGCACCTGCGTCCGGAAGGTCCGGCAGGACCGCATGCCACCCAAAGCCCTGCGCCGGCAGCGGCGCACTCCACGTCAACCAATTCACTACCTGCCCGCACAGCAGCGGGCACAGCCATGGGAGGCTACTGATGTTCACCGGAATTATTGCCGAGCAGGGGAAGGTCCTGTCCGTGGACCGTAATGGGGATGTGAGCGCAACGTTGCGCCTGCACGCCCCCGGCACCGCCGACGGTTTGCCGCTGGGCGGTTCGATCGCCGTCAACGGGGTCTGCCTCACCGCGACCGAGATTGACGGCAAGGACTTCAGCGTCGACGTCATGGGGGAGACCCTCATCCGCAGCACCATCGGCGAACTCACCGCGGGCGACGCCGTCAACCTTGAACGCTGCGTGCCGGCAGGCGGCCGCCTTGACGGCCATGTGGTCCAGGGCCATGTGGACGGGGTCGGCGAACTCCTCGAACGCGAGGCCCAAGGGAACTGGGAACGGCTCCGGTTCGGAGTGCCGCTGCGGCTGGCGCGCTACATCGCG
The DNA here is from genome assembly GCF_056406715.1 of Arthrobacter sp. P1_B11. Taxonomy (NCBI): domain Bacteria; kingdom Bacillati; phylum Actinomycetota; class Actinomycetes; order Micrococcales; family Micrococcaceae; genus Arthrobacter; species Arthrobacter sp. P1_B11. The sequence continues at coordinate 61,526 of NZ_JBFTZQ010000004.1, read as the reverse complement.
GAGAAGGGATCCATCGCCATCGACGGCGTCTCCCTCACGGTCACGGCTGTCAGCCCGGCCCAGGAAACCGCTCCCTGGTTCGAGGTGGGCCTTATCCCGACCACCCTGGCCGACACCGGACTGGGCGCCAAGCCGGCCGGCGGAAAAGTGAACCTCGAAGTGGACGTACTGGCAAAGTACACCGAACGGCTGCTGGCGTTCAGCGGCACGGCAACGGTTACGGAGGACCAGAAGTGAGCGCGGCAAAACTCGATTCGGCTGCCACCGGCACACTGACGCTTGATCCGATCGGGGACGCTGTCCGGGCAATGGCGGCCGGCCGGCCCGTGCTGGTGGTTGACAACGAGGACCGCGAAAACGAAGGCGACATCATCTTCGCGGCCCAGCACGCCACCCCGGCCCTGATGGGCTGGACCATCCGTTACAGCTCGGGCGTCATCTGTGTTCCGCTCGCGGGTCCCCGCGCGGATGCCCTGGACCTGCCGCCCATGGTGGAGGTCAACCAGGATGCGAAGGGCACCGCATACACGGTCTCCTGTGATGCCGCCGCCGGCGTCAGCACGGGCATCTCTGCCACGGACCGGGCGCTGACCGCCAGGGTCCTCGCGGACCCCGGCAGCCAACCGGAGTCGCTGACACGCCCCGGGCATATTTTCCCGCTGCGGGCCGTTAAGGGGGGAGTGCGTGAACGCCCCGGCCACACCGAAGCGGCCGTGGACTTGTGCCGGCTCGCCGGACTGGAGCCTGTGGGCGTGATCGCAGAAGTTGTGTACGACGACGGTGAAATGATGCGGCTGGATGGCCTGCGGGTTTTCGCCGCGGAACACGGTTGCCCCTTGATTTCGATCGAGGACCTCGTGGCATACCTTGAGGTAAACGACCGTGTATCTTCACAGGGGAGCAGTCCGGAAGCCAGTCCGGCCGGAGAAGGGGAAAGACGATGACCGCAACTCAAGCAGCGGAGACCAGTAGCAACGGCCGGGTGCCGCATCCGGTAAGCGGCGGTCCTGTGGTGCAGCTGCCCGGGGCGTTCGGGAACCTCGTGACGCAGGCCTGGACCGATCTGATCACTGGCGCGGAGCACCTCGCTGTGAGCTCTCCCAACCCTCCCAGGGACGGCAAGGCTCCCCTCGTCCGGCTGCACTCCGAATGCCTCACCGGCGACGTCTTCGGGTCCTACCGCTGCGACTGCGGCGAGCAGCTCGCCTATGCCCTGGAAATGATCGAGGCAAACGGCGGTACGCTCCTGTACCTGCGCGGCCAGGAGGGCCGCGGCATCGGACTGGCCAACAAGATCAAGGCTTACGCCCTGCAGGAGGCCGGCTTCGATACGGTCGAGGCCAATGAGCAGCTCGGGCTGCCCGTGGACGCCAGGTGCTACAACGCCGCAGCGCAGATCCTGGCCGAGATGGGACTCCACGAGATCAGGCTGCTGAGCAACAACCCGGACAAGCAGAACCGACTGGCCAAGGCCGGCGTCAAGGTGGTGGAGATGGTTCCCACCGAGGTGCCCTCACGGGAACAGAACATCCGCTACCTTCAGACCAAGAAGGACCGGATGGACCACATGCTCACCCTGGATGGGCAGGCCGCGACTGTACCTGGCAACGGCTCAGGCACTTTTGACCACGAACAAGACTGAAGGATCAACACCACCCATGAGCGGACACGGCGCACCACAGATCGACCTCACCACCCTCAACCCGGCGGAAACCTCGCAGCTGAAGCTGGCCATCGTGGCCGCCAGCTGGCACACCCAGATCATGGACGGACTCTTGGACGGCGCGCTCCGCGCAGCCAAGGACGCGGGCATCAGCGAACCCACCGTTCTCCGGGTGCCCGGCAGCTTTGAGCTTCCCGTAGCCGCAGCGCGGCTGGCACCGCATTTTGACGCCGTCGTTGCCCTCGGCGTCGTCATCCGCGGCGGAACGCCCCACTTCGACTACGTCTGCCAGGCGGCGACGTCAGGGCTCACCGACGTCAGCGTCACCACCGGCGTTCCGGTCGGGTTCGGCGTGCTGACCTGCGACACCGAGGAGCAGGGCCTGGACCGGGCGGGACTGCCGGACTCCTCGGAGGACAAGGGCCACGAGGCCGTCACAGCTGCGCTGACCACCGCGCTGCTGCTCAAGCAGTACTGAGTAACCGCAAGGCCAGTCGAGACAGCGGGGATGGGGCGGACGCACCCAGCGTGTGTATTCGCTCACATCCCCGCCGTCATGCAACGGCCCGACAGGCGGGGTCCGGCCCGGAGCAAGTAGTCTGGAGGGCGTGAAGAATTTCGAGACGCTGTTCGCAGAACTGAGTGAGAAGGCAGCCACCCGTCCGGAGGGCTCCCGCACCGTCGCCGAATTGGAGTCCGGAGTCCACGGCATTGGCAAGAAAGTCGTGGAGGAAGCCGCCGAAGTCTGGATGGCGGCAGAGTACGAGTCCGACGACGCCGCGGCCGAAGAGATCTCGCAGCTCCTGTACCACCTGCAGGTCCTGATGCTGGCCAAGGGCCTGAGCCTGGAAGACGTTTACAAGCATCTGTAGCCGCGTCCGCGTGGCCCGCTTGCCTGAACTGAAAACTTCCAACCCCAGAAAGACCTACCATGCTGCGAGTAGCTGTACCCAATAAGGGATCCCTGTCCGAAGCCGCGTCTGCGATGCTCTCCGAGGCGGGCTACCGCCAGCGCCGCGATACCCGCGAGCTGGTCATGGTGGACCCTGACAACGAGATCGAATTCTTCTTCCTCCGCCCCCGGGACATCGCCGTGTACGTGGGCCAGGGAACGCTTGACGTCGGCATCACCGGCCGCGACCTCCTTCTGGACGCACAGGTGGAGGCAGAGGAACTGCTTCCGCTGGGATTCGCGGCGTCCACCTTCCGCTTCGCCGGTCCGGTAGGCGATTTCTCCGACGTGTCCGAACTCGAAGGCAAGCGGCTGGCCACTAGCTACGACGGCCTGCTGCGCGACTACCTGGCAGACCGCGGCATCAAGGCCAAAGTCGTCCGCCTCGACGGTGCCGTGGAATCCTCTGTCCGCCTCGGCGTGGCGGACGCGATCGCCGACGTCGTCGAAACCGGCAACACGCTCAAGGCCGCCGGCATGGAGATCTTCGGGGATCCCATTCTCAAGTCCGAAGCCGTCCTGATCCGCCGCACCGGGCAGGGAGGCGCCGCGAACGGCACCTCGAAAGAGATCGAGGTCCTGATCCGCCGCCTCCAGGGCGTCCTGGTGGCGCGCCAGTACGTGCTCATGGATTACGACATCCGCAAGGACCTCGTAGAGGAAGCCGCCGCGCTCACCCCCGGCCTTGAGTCGCCCACGGTCTCGCCGTTGCGTGATTCCGAGTGGGTTGCCGTCCGCTCCATGGTCCCCAAGAAGGAAACCAACCGGATCATGGACGAGCTGTACGACCTCGGCGCCCGCGCCATCCTGGTCAGCAGCATCCACGCCTGCCGCATCTGAGCCGCCTCCGCAAACGCGGGCCCTTCATTAACAGCATTCTGCAGGACAACAGGAGAAGTCATGGCTGTAGCCGTACGCGTCATTCCGTGCCTGGACGTTGATGCCGGCCGTGTGGTCAAGGGCATCAACTTCGAAGGACTCCGCGACGCCGGAGACCCCGTCGAACTGGCCCACCGCTACGACAACGCCGGCGCGGACGAGCTCACCTTCCTGGACGTGACGGCGTCGTCGGGCAACCGGGAAACGACGTTCGACGTCGTCCGGCGCACCGCAGAGGAAGTGTTCATCCCGCTCACCGTGGGCGGTGGCGTCCGCGGGGTTGCCGAAGTGGACAAGCTGCTCCGCTTCGGTGCGGACAAGGCGTCCATCAACACCGCTGCCGTGGCACGCCCCGACGTCATCGACGAAATCACCAAGCACTTTGGCTCCCAGGTGCTGGTGCTGTCCGTGGACGCACGGCGCACCCGCCCCGGATCCGAGCCCACGGCGTCGGGCTTTGAAGTCACCACCCACGGCGGCCGCCAAGGCACCGGAATCGACGCCGTCGCCTGGGCGACGGAAGCTGCCGACCGGGGAGTCGGGGAAATCCTGCTCAACTCGATCGACGCCGACGGCACGAAGGACGGCTTCGACCTCGAGCTGATCCGGCTCGTCAGGGCCGCCGTCAGGGTCCCCATCATCGCCTCCGGCGGTGCCGGCGAACCCGCGCACTTCCCGCCCGCCGTCGAGGCCGGTGCGGACGCCGTGCTGGCCGCCTCGATCTTCCACTGGGGCCCGGACGACATGATGTCGCAGGTCAAGGCGGCCATCCGCGAAGCCGGTTTCGAAGTCCGCTAGGAAAGCCGGCAGACCAGCTGGTTGAGCCTGTCGAAACCAGACTTTTGACACCTGATTTCGGCAGGCTTAATCAGCGGTGGTTCGACAGGCTAACTCGGTGACACTTACAGCCCGACTTCGGCTGACTGAAGAAGCGCGACGGCGTCCGGCTGGCCCTCGAAGGTCACCAGAGCATGGCGGGTGCGGCCGTGGGCGTGCATCAGCAGTTCGCCGGGCTCGCCGACGATGGCTACGGAGACCGGCGCGCGTTTCGCGACATGCCGGGGGCCGGAGGGCCGGACGAGAACGATGCCGAGGTCCACGCCGCGGTAAAGGATGGCAGCCCGCTTGATGAGTTCATCCCACAGGGCCTCTGAATACTCCTCGTCGAGGGCACGCGGTGCCCAGCGGTCCACGGCACGCCGAATGTCCTCCGTGTGGACGAAGTATTCGATCAGGTTGGAGCTTTCGTCCAGCGCCTTGATCTTCATCGGCGACAAAGCAGGCGGTCCGGCGCGGAACGAGTTCACCAGTTTGCTGTAATCGTCGGCCGTCTTGAGCTTCGAAGCCAGCTTGGCCGTGGCTTTGTCGGAAGCCCTGGACAGGCCCTTGATGATCAGGCCGAGGCCCACAGCGGCCTTCCGCTCGCGCAGATACAGGTGTGCTGCCAGGTCCCTGGTCTTCCAGCCACGGCAAAGCGTGGGGGACTCAGGGCCGGCCGCCAGCAGGGTTTCGGCCAGGACTTCTCGGGACGGGTCGACGAAATGCATCACTTGTGAAACTAGCACGTCGCCGGGGCAGTTGCGCAGCGAATCGATTCGCCAATTTGTGCTGTTCTTCACACTGATCGGGGCCATGTGGTGAGGCACTAGACTTGACCTGATGTCTGAGCAGCCCGCCCCCAGCCCCACACCCGGTTCAGCCCCTGCCGCCGCCGTCGGCACTGCTGCCGGCGACCGCCCGTCCGCAAGCCCGCTTCCCGCCGAAATCGCCGCTGCCCTGAAGCGGGACGGCGCCGGACTGGTGGCCGCGATCGTGCAGCAGCACGACACCGACGAGGTGCTCATGCTCGGCTGGATGGACGACGAAGCCCTGAGCCGCACGATGACCACCGGCCGGGTGACCTTCTACTCCCGGTCCCGCCAGGAGTACTGGCGCAAGGGAGACACCTCGGGCCACGTGCAGTGGGTCAAATCGGTGGCCCTCGACTGCGACGGCGATGCCCTCCTCGTGCGCGTCGATCAGGTCGGCGCAGCCTGCCACACCGGAACACGCACGTGCTTCGACGGCCGCGGCCTCGACGTCGTGACCGGAACGGCCGAATAGCCCGCGTTGCACTCACCAGGTCCATCGAATCAGGCACAACTCAAGAACAGACGGAGAACCAATAGCCATGCAGGACCTTGGAATCATCAGCCCGGGCCTGGAAGAATTCCGGGAACTTGCCGGCCACAGCCGTGTCATCCCTGTCCGGCTCAAGGTGCTGGCCGACGCCGAAACGCCCATCGGCCTCTACCGGAAACTGGCACAGGGCCAGCCGGGCACCTTCCTGATGGAATCGGCGGCCGTCGGCGGCGCCTGGTCCAGGTACTCCTTCATCGGCGCACGGTCCCGCGCCACACTGACCACCAAGGACGGGCAGGCACACTGGCTTGGCCAACCGCCCACCGGTGTTCCCGTTGACGGCAACCCGGTCGACGCCATCCGGGACACGATCGATGCCCTGCGCACCGACCGGTTCGACGGACTGCCTCCGTTCACCTCGGGGCTTGTGGGCTTCCTCGGCTGGGAGACCGTCCGGCACTGGGAAAGGCTGACCAGCCCTCCCGAAGACGATCTTCAGCTGCCCGAAATGGCGCTGAACCTCGTCACGGACATGGCCGTCCACGACAACATGGACGGCACGGTGCTGCTGATCGCGAACGCGATCAACTTCGACAACAGCCCCGACCGCGTAGACGAAGCCTGGCAGGATGCCGTCACTCGCGTGAAGGAACTGCTGGCCCGCGTCAGTACTCCCGTGACCCAGCCCGTGTCAGTGCTGGAGCCCGCGGCCCTCGACTTCGCGTCCAGTGTCCAGGAACGGTGGGACGAGCCTGCCTACCTCGCTGCCCTGGACCGCGGGAAGGAGGCGATCGTTGACGGGGAAGTCTTCCAGGTGGTCATCTCCCGCCGCTTCGAGATGGAGTGCGGCGCATCCCCGCTTGACGTCTACCGGGTGCTCCGCAACACGAACCCGAGCCCCTACATGTACATCTTCAGCCTCGAGGACGCGGACGGCCGGGAGTACTCGATCGTCGGTTCGTCGCCCGAGGCGTTGGTGACGGTCACCGGCGACGACGTCATAACGCACCCCATTGCCGGGTCCCGCCCGCGCGGCAAGACCGTGGAAACGGACAAGGCCCTCGCCGAAGAACTCCTGGCGGACGAAAAGGAACGGGCGGAACACCTGATGCTGGTGGACCTCTCCAGAAACGACCTCTCCAAGGTTTGCGTGGCGGGGTCCGTGGACGTGACGCAGTTCATGGAGGTGGAACGCTTCAGCCACATCATGCACCTCGTCTCCACGGTCGTGGGACGGCTCGCCCCCACCGCGAAGGCGTACGACGTCCTGAAGGCAACCTTCCCGGCCGGAACACTGTCCGGCGCCCCGAAACCCCGCGCCCTGCGCCTGCTCGATGAGCTTGAGCCGCACCGGCGCGGAATCTACGGCGGCGTGGTGGGATACCTCGACTTCGCCGGGGACATGGACATGGCCATTGCCATCCGCTCGGCGCTGCTGCGCGAAGGGCGGGCCTATGTCCAGGCCGGCGGCGGCATCGTGGCGGACTCAGTCAATCCCACCGAGGCGCTGGAAACTGTCAACAAGGCGGCCGCTCCGCTCCGTGCAGTCCACACGGCGGGCTCGCTGCACAACATCGCGCCGGACTCTGTCTCCGCGGCTGACGCCACCGGCCGGAAGGCCGGGAAGGAAACCGGCCGGAAGGCGGGGAAGGAAACCGGCCGGACGGCCGGGACGGAAACCGGCCCGAAAGCCGGCGCAGAAGCCGGAACAGAGTCCTGATGGCGGTTCCGGCAGAGTCCGCCGCCAAGACCAAAGCCCGCAGCAGCACTCCGGCATGGGCGCGGAAATCCACCGTGGTCCTGCTCATTGCCGTACTGGCGCTGGCGGTCTTCGGCACCACCACCCAGACCTGGCTGACTGTCCATCTTGACCCGCAGCAACTGGGACAGGGCGCCGCGGAACAGAACGGACTCCAGGTCCAGGGGAGCAAGGCAGCCACCACGGTGACCGCGCTTGCCCTCGTCGCGCTGGCCGGCGGCCTCGCCGCGTCCATCGCCGGCAGGATCGCCCGCTGGATCATTACGGCCATCATCGTGCTGGCGGCCGTCGGGATCGTCACCGCTGCGGCGACCGTACTCGCGGACCCGCTGGCGGCCGCACAGGGTTCCATCGCCGCTGCCACCGGCATCAGCGGGAGCAGCGCGGAGGTGGGCGTCACGGCGTTTCCCGTCCTCGCCGTCGTCGCCGGTTCCCTTCTCGCGCTTGGCGGGCTCCTGGTTGTCCCGGCGGGACGGCGCTGGAAGGTGCGGACCAAGTACGACACCGCCGCACCAGGCAGCCGTGGCGCCCAGACCGGCCCTGTCGACGAGATCGACAGCTGGGACCGGCTCTCGCGCGGCGACGATCCCACCTGAGCCGGATGGTCACGGAGCCACGCGGCGTGCCTGCCGATGACTAAGGCCGCGCCAAAAAATGGCAGAATGTAAGCAGTATTGATCCTGAGGAGATTCACATGAGCAAAGCCACTGTTTCCGGTACTAAGCCCGCGGCGCCCGGAAAGACGCACCACGGCATCGACCACAGCATTGACCTGGGCCACGGCAACAGCCCGGCCGCGTGGACCTGCGTGATCGTCATGCTGATCGGCGCCCTCATCGCCGCCATCGCGTTTGTCATCGCCAGCACCCCCATCTTCGTGGCAGGTGCCGCGGTCATGGTGCTCGGCCTGCTGGCCGGTTTCATCATGCGCAAGGCGGGCTACGGCGTGGGCGGCAGCAAGATCAAGGGCACCGGCCACTAACCGTGACGGTTCTCGACGACATCAATGCCGGTGTCAGGGAGGACATGGACGGCCGCAAGCGCCTCGTGTCCCTCGCGGAACTCAAGGACCGCGCCCTGGCAGCGGCTCCGGCGCGCGACGCATGGGCAGCCCTCGACGGGCCGTCGGCCACCCGCGATCAGCTCAAGGTCATTGCCGAGATCAAGCGCCGCAGCCCGTCAAAGGGCGACCTCGCGAACATCGTGGACCCGGCCTCGCTGGCGGCGCTTTATGCCGACGGCGGCGCCGCCGTGATCAGCGTGCTGACCGAACAGCGCCGCTTCAACGGCTCGCTGGCGGACCTGGATGCGGTCCGGGCCCGCGTGGACGTCCCGCTGCTCCGCAAGGATTTCACCCTGGACGAGTACCAGATCTGGGAGGCACGCGCCCACGGTGCGGACCTTGTCCTGCTGATCGTGGCCGCTTTGTCCGATCAGCAGCTGCGTGAATTTAGTGCGCTCAGCCGGGAACTTGGCATGAATGTCCTGGTGGAGACGCACACGCCGGAGGAGATCGAGCGGGCCGTGGATGCCGACGCCCGGATCATCGGTGTCAACGTGCGCAACCTCAAGACGCTCGACGTCGACCGGTCCCTTTTTGCCTCACTGGCCGGAAGCATTCCGGCCGGCGCGGTCGTGGTGGCGGAGTCCGGCGTGCGGGGAGCCGACGACGTCGCCCACTACGCGGCAAACGGCGCCAACGCCATCCTCGTGGGAGAGGCGCTCGTCAGTGACGCCACACCGCGCGAACGCATCGCGGAGTTCGCCGCAGCCGGGGCAGCAGCGATCGCTGCCCGCGTCTGAGCTTCGCCCTAACCGTGGCGCCATCCGGGAAACAGCCCGCAATAGGCTGCACACCGGATGCCGCCTGACATCAATTAGTCAAAAGTGAACAGGATGGTGAGACTGATGGCCGAAGCGCCGACAGCCGGCTCTGACGAAGGCTCGGTGGACGCATTCCTGCAGGGAGGCGCATCGCTGCGCCACGCCCCGGGACCCTACTTCGGTTCCTACGGGGGCCGATGGATGCCTGAATCACTGATTGCGGCCCTGGACGAACTGGAAGACACGTTCGAAAAAGCCAAGGCGGACCCCGAATTCACCGCGCAGATCGCCGATCTAAACAAGAACTATTCCGGGCGGCCCTCGCTTCTGACCGAGGCCAAGCGGTTCGCCGAGCACGCCGGGGGAGTGCGCATCTTCCTCAAGCGCGAAGACCTCAACCACACCGGCTCGCACAAGATCAACAACGTGCTGGGCCAGGCGCTGCTTGCCAAGCGCATGGGCAAGACGCGTGTCATCGCCGAGACCGGTGCCGGCCAGCACGGCGTGGCCAGCGCCACGGCCGCCGCGCTGCTGGGCTTGGAATGCGTCGTCTACATGGGCGCGGAAGACTGCCGCCGGCAGGCCTTGAACGTGGCCCGGATGGAGCTCCTGGGAGCCACCGTCATTCCTGTCACGAACGGGTCGCAGACCCTCAAGGACGCCATCAACGAGGCGCTCCGCGACTGGGTGGCCAACGTCGGAAACACCCACTACCTGCTCGGCACCGCAGCGGGCGCCCACCCGTTCCCCGCGATGGTCCGTTACTTCCACGAGGTCATCGGTGAGGAAGCCCGCGCGCAGATCCTCGACCAGACCGGCCGCCTGCCGGACGCGGTCTGCGCCTGCATCGGCGGCGGCTCCAACGCCATCGGCATCTTCCACGGCTTCCTCGACGACGCCTCCGTTAAGATCTACGGCTTCGAGGCCGGCGGCGACGGCGTGGAAACCGGCCGCCACGCGGCGACCATCACGCTCGGCCGGCCCGGCGTGCTGCACGGTGCGCGGTCGTACCTCATGCAGGACGACGACGGCCAGACTATCGAATCGCACTCCATCTCCGCCGGACTGGACTACCCGGGCGTCGGCCCGGAGCACTCGTACCTCGCCGACATCGGACGGGTCAGCTACGAGCCCATCACGGACAGCGAAGCCATGGAGGCCTTCCGGCTCCTGTGCCGCACCGAAGGCATCATTCCGGCCATCGAGTCCTCGCACGCCCTTGCCGGCGCCATCAAGGTGGGGCAGCGGCTGGCCGCTGAGGAGGCCGCAGCGGGCAACGCATCGGACAAGATCGTGATCGTCAACCTGTCCGGCCGGGGCGACAAGGACGTGGCAACAGCAGCCGAATGGTTCGACCTCCTGGAGAAGGATTCCGCAGAGGCCGCTATCGGCAAGGAAGGGGAACAGCTGTGAGCACCGCGCAGATGACCAGCAAATCGGCAATCGCCATTGACAAGGCCCGCGCGGAAGGACGGGCGGCCCTCATCGGCTACCTGCCCGCCGGCTACCCCAGCGTCGAGGAAACCATCGCCGCCGGCATAGCCCTGGCACGCAACGGCGCTGACCTCATCGAGATCGGCATTCCGTACTCGGATCCGGTAATGGACGGCCCGGTCATCCAGGCCGCCACCACGGAAGCCCTCGCCAACGGGTTCCACGTCCGCCAGGTCTTCGACGTCGTGGCAGGCATCACGGCCGAAACCGACGCTGCCGTCCTGGTTATGACCTACTGGAACCCCGTGATCCGGATGGGCGTGGACGAATTTTCCCGCCGCCTCGCCGAAGCCGGGGGAGCGGGCCTGATCACTCCGGACCTCATCCCGGACGAAGCCGCGGACTGGATGGAAGCCTCCGACAAGTACGGGCTGGACCGGGTGTTCCTTGTGGCCCCCTCGTCCTCGACCGAGCGCATGCGGCGCACCGTCGAGGCCAGCCGGGGTTTCGTCTACGCCGTCTCCATCATGGGTGTCACCGGTGCCCGGTCGTCCGTGAGCACGGCAGCCAAGGGCGTGGTGGCCGCGGCCAAAGAGGCCGGCGCGGAGCGTGTTTGCGTGGGCCTCGGCGTATCGAACGCGGACCAGGTGGCGGAAATTGCCGCCTATGCCGACGGTGTGATCGTGGGAACAGCCCTCGTGTCCGCCATCAGCGACGGCGGCGTGGACGCCGTGGCCAGCCTGACCAAAGACCTTAGCGCCGGACTGACCAGGAAGTAGCCCTCCATCATGCAGATGTTCCACTCCGCGGCCGCGCTGGCGAATATGGTGCCGGCGGGCTTCGTCCCGACGAGCATTCCGAGCCCCGACTGGTCCGGCTTCGACATTCCACTGCCGTGGGGCACGCTGCGCATCCATGCCTACGCCCTGTGCATCCTCGCGGGCATCATCGTCGGCCTGTGGCTGACGTCGGTGCGGTGGGCAAAGCGCGGAGCTCCCGAAGGCAGCGTGTGGGACATCGTCATTTGGGCCATCCCGTTCGGCATCATCGGCGGCCGGCTCTATCACGTGTTCTCCTCCCCGGACGCCTACTTCGGGCCGGGTTTTGACGGCACGGGGGACCTGTCCCTGATCCCGCAAATCCAGCGCGGCGGCCTGGGCATCTGGGGTGCCGTGGTGCTGGGCGCCTTCGGCGCCTGGATCGGCTGCCGCCGGGCGGGCGTCAAGCTCACGGCGTTCCTGGACGCCGCGGCGCCGGGACTGCTGCTCGCGCAGGCCGTTGGCCGCTGGGGCAACTACTTCAACCAGGAGCTCTTCGGCGGCCCCACCACGCTGCCCTGGGGTCTCCAGGTTGACTCCGACAACCCCAACTTCCCGTCCGGATTCCCTGCGGACACGCTGTTCCACCCCACCTTCCTGTACGAGTCGCTCTGGAACCTCGTGGGTGTGCTCATCCTTCTGGCGCTGGACCGGCGGTTCCACTTCCGCCGCGGCCGGCTCTTCTGGGTCTACGCCATGTACTACACACTGGGCCGGGTGTGGATTGAAGCCATGCGCATCGATGATGCCGAACAGATCAGCCTCTTCGGCATCACCACACGGCTCAATGTCTGGACCAGCATCTTCGTGTTCATCGCTGCTCTGGCCGTGTTCATCGTGCTGGGCCTGCGCAGGAAGGGCGACCAGCAGAGCGTCTACCTCCCCGGCCGTGAGCCCGTTGCCGGGCCCGGCACTGAGTCCGCCGTCGAAACGGCCGGCGACAAGGCCGCCGTTAAAACGGCCGGCGACAAGTCCGCCGACGAAACGGGCGGTGACAGACCCGTCGGCGAGACGGCGGACGGCGACGTGGGCCCCGCTAAAGAGACGGTCGGTGCGTCGGTAGCGCCGGCTGTCACCGGGAAAACGGACGACGGCGGGACCTCGCCGGAGAAGGCAAGCGGCCGTCGTGCAGCAGCCGATACCGTCCGTGATGCGGACGCCGTTGTCTCAGATAGTGAATCGCGTGATAATCTCCCAGATAACCAAAACGGTCCAGGCCACGCTTCTGCCCCAACGGAAGCAGTGCCGGCAGCCACTGGCGGCAACACGTCCGCCAAGGACTCGCCGGACACCGGAAAATCCGGTGCTGCTGCCACCGGACCTGCGCCGAAAGCTGACGGCACCCGCTAGTTCAGCGCCGGCACCGAGGGCAGCCAGAGCCACCGCTTGGAGCGCCCAACACCACAGCGTCGTGGCATCAGGGCCCATGCCGGGCAGCATAGAGCTGCTGACCGGTCAAGCCCGGGCGGAGAGCCTGCGTAACTGTTAGTTCAGCAGTCTTCCCTGCCCTACAATTTCCAGTAACTAACACTTTGTTGTGCCCATCACACCGGCGCTCTGAGTGGGGCCAACGTTGTCCCTTCCATACGCACGATCAGGAGGAAGGACGTCTCCCATGACCCAAACTCTTCACAGCCCCAGCTGGTCCGAACCGAACCAGCCGGACGCCGCCATGTCACCGTTTAAACGGTTTGCGGCGCTCCCCGAGGCAGCCGGGCTCTACAACCCGGAGCAGGAGAAGGACGCCTGCGGTCTTGCGATTATCGCCACCCTGCGCGGGGAGCCCGGCTACGACATCGTTGATGCCGCGCTCACGGCCCTGCGCAACCTCGAGCACCGCGGAGCCGTTGGCGCCGACGAGGGAACGGGCGACGGCGCCGGGCTGCTGATGCAGGTACCGGACGAGTTCTTCCGCGCCGTCACCGAATTCGAACTCCCGGCACCCGGGCAGTATGTCGTGGGCACCGCCTTCCTCCCCGCCGAGCAGCGTGAGGCCGATGCCGCCAAGGCAGGCATCGATGGCCTCGCCGCTGACGAGGGCCTCACCGTCCTCGGCTGGCGCGAAGTGCCGATCGTGGCCGACCTGGTCGGCGCCATGGCCCGCGCCTGCATGCCGTACTTCTCGCAGCCGTTCTTCGCCTCCTCCACCGGCGAGCAGCTGGACCGCAACGAACTCGATTCCCGCGCCTGGCGGATCCGCAAGCGCGCCCAAAACAAGTTTGGCGTCTACTTCCCGTCGCTGTCCTCACGGACCATCGTCTACAAGGGCATGCTGACCACGGCCCAGCTGGAGCCGTTCTACCCGGACCTCTCCGACAAGCGCTTCAAGACCAAGCTCGCGATCGTCCACTCCCGCTTCTCCACCAACACCTTCCCGTCCTGGCCACTCGCACAGCCGTTCCGCACCATCGCCCACAATGGTGAAATCAACACCGTCAAGGGCAACCGGAACTGGATGCGCGCCCGCCAGTCCCAGCTGGCCAACCCGCTGCTGGGGGATTCCCCGGAAGAACTGTTCCCGATCTGCACCCCCGGTGCCTCTGACTCGGCGTCCTTCGATGAGGTGGCGGAGCTGCTCTGGCTCTCCGGCCGCCCCATCACGCACTCGATCATGATGATGATCCCGGAGGCGTGGGAAAACCACGCCACCATGGATCCGGCACGCCGTGCGTTCTACGAGTACCACTCCCTGTTGATGGAGCCGTGGGACGGACCGGCCGCTGTGTCGTTCACCGACGGCAACCTCGTCGGGGCCACGCTGGACCGCAACGGACTGCGCCCCGGCCGCTACTGGATCACCGAGGACGGCCTGGTCGTCTTCGCCTCCGAGGTGGGCGTCATCGACGTCGAACCCTCCAAGGTGGTCAAGAAGGGCCGCGTTTCCCCCGGCAAGATGTTCCTGGTGGACACCGAAGCCGGCCGGATCATCGACGACGAAGAGGTCAAGGCCGAGGTCGCCGCGGCGAACCCCTGGGCCGAATGGGTCAAGGACAACCTGATCGACCTCAACGAGCTCCCCGAGCGCGAGCACGTGGTGCACACGGCCGCGTCCGTGAACATCCGCCAGCGGACCTTTGGCTACACCACCGAAGAGCTCAAGATCCTGCTCGGCCCGATGGCACGCACGGGGGCCGAGCCGCTGGGTGCCATGGGCTCCGATACGCCGGTTGCCGTCCTGTCCAAGCGCCCCCGGCTGCTGTTCGATTACTTTGTGCAGTCCTTCGCGCAGGTCACCAACCCGCCGCTGGACGCGATTCGTGAAGAGCTGGTCACGTCGCTGACGTGCGCCATCGGCCCCAACGGCAACCTGCTCGACACCAAGCAGGTCCGCCAGCCGCAGGTTTCGCTGCCGTTCCCGGTCATCAACAACGACCAGCTGGCGAAGATCGCCAACATCGAGAATGCTGACGGCGACAAGGTCGCCATGAAGGTTCGCGGCCTCTACCGGCCCGAGGGCGGCGAGAACGCCCTGCGTGCCCGGCTGACCGAGATCTGCGAGCAGGTTTCGGGCGCCATCAACCGCGGTGTGCAGTACGTGGTGCTGTCCGACCGTGACTCCAACGCCCAGTGGGCGCCCATTCCTTCGCTGCTGCTGGTCAGCGCCGTGCACCACCACCTGCTGCGCAGCGCCAACCGCACCAAGACGGCCCTCGTGGTCGAGGCCGGCGACGTCCGCGAGACGCACCATGTGGCAGTGCTCGTGGGCTACGGCGCCTCGGCCGTCAACCCGTACCTGGCCATGGAGTCCGTGGAGCAGCTCATCACAGCAGGCGACGTCGTTGGCGTCACCGCGCAGGATGGCGTCTACAACCTCATCAAGGGGCTCGGCAAGGGCGTCCTGAAGATCATGTCCAAGATGGGTATCTCCACCGTGGCCTCCTACACCGGTGCGCAGACCTTCGAAGCGCTCGGCCTGGGCCAGGAGCTCGTGGACGAATTCTTCTCAGGCACGCACTCCCAGCTGGGCGGCGTGGGCCTGGACGTCATCGCGGCCGAAGTGTCCGCACGGCACCAGATGGCCTACCCCGAGGGCGGCATTGAGCAGCCGCACCGCCCGCTGCTCGGCGGCGGCGAATACCAGTGGCGCCGCGACGGCGAGCCGCACCTCTTCAACCCGGAGACGGTCTTCCGGCTGCAGCACGCCACGCGTGAGCGCCGCTACGACATCTTCAAGTCCTACACCAAGGGCGTGGACGACCAGTCCGAGAACCTGATGACCCTGCGCGGTCTCCTTAAGTTCAAGGACGGCGCCCGTCCCGCAGTGCCGCTCGAGGAAGTGGAGCCGGTCTCCAGCATCGTCAAGCGGTTCTCCACGGGTGCCATGAGCTACGGCTCCATCTCCAAGGAAGCCCACGAAACGCTCGCGATCGCGATGAACCGCCTGGGCGGCAAGTCCAACACCGGTGAAGGCGGCGAGGACGTGGACCGCCTGCTCGATCCCGAGCGCCGCTCCGCCGTCAAGCAGATCGCATCCGGCCGGTTCGGTGTCACGAGCCTGTATCTGACCAACGCTGACGACATCCAGATCAAGATGGCTCAGGGCGCCAAGCCCGGCGAAGGCGGCCAGCTGATGGCCCAGAAGGTTTACCCCTGGGTTGCCCGGACCCGCCACTCGACCCCCGGCGTCGGACTGATTTCCCCGCCCCCGCACCACGACATTTACTCCATCGAGGACCTTGCGCAGCTCATCTACGATGCCAAGCGCGCCAATCCTTCGGCCCGCGTGCACGTCAAGCTCGTCTCCGAGGTGGGCATCGGCACAGTTGCCGCCGGTGTGACGAAGGCGAAGGCCGACGTCGTGCTCGTTTCCGGACACGACGGCGGAACCGGCGCCTCGCCGCTGAACTCGCTCAAGCACGCCGGTGTCCCGTGGGAGCTGGGGCTCGCAGAGACCCAGCAGACGCTCATGCTCAACGGCCTGCGCGACCGCGTGGTGGTGCAGGTGGACGGCCAGCTCAAGACCGGCCGCGACGTCGTGATTGCTGCCCTGCTCGGCGGCGAGGAATTCGGCTTCGCCACGGCCCCGCTGGTGGTCGAAGGCTGCATCATGATGCGCGTCTGCCACCTGGACACGTGCCCGGTGGGCGTTGCCACGCAGAACCCCGAGCTGCGGGCCCGCTTCAGCGGCAAGCCCGAGTTCGTGGTCAACTTCTTCGAGTTCCTGGCAGAGGAAGTCCGCGAAATCCTCGCGGAACTTGGCTTCCGGAGCATCGAGGAAGCGATTGGCCACGCAGAAATGCTGGACACCCGCGAGGCGATCAACCACTGGAAGGCCGAGGGCCTGGACCTTGATCCGATCCTGCACGGGCTGGAGTTCGACGACGACGCCCCGCTGCGGAACCTGACCGGCCAGAACCACGAGCTGGACAAGCACTTCGACCAGCGGCTCATCGCCATGGCAGCGGAAGCGCTGAGCGACCGCGCCCCGGTGAAGATTGCCGTGGATGTCATCAACACCGACCGTTCGGTGGGCACCATGCTCGGCCACGTGGTCACCAAGACGTTCAGCACGGACGTGCTGGCCACGGACACTATCGACATCACGCTCACGGGAACGGCCGGCCAGTCGCTGGGCGCCTTCCTGCCTGCCGGCATCACGCTGCGCATGTACGGCGATTCCAATGACTACGTCGGCAAGGGCCTCTCCGGCGGTCGGATCATCGTCCGCCCGGACCGCACCAACGTGTTCAATGCGGAGAGCAACGTGATCGCCGGAAACGTGATCGGCTACGGCGCCACGAGCGGCGAAATGTTCCTGCGCGGCCAGGTGGGCGAACGCTTCCTGGTCCGGAACTCCGGCGCCACGGCGGTAGTCGAGGGCATCGGCGACCACGGCTGCGAGTACATGACCGGCGGCCAGACGCTCATCATCGGACGGACCGGGCGCAACTTCGGCGCCGGCATGTCCGGCGGCACGGCCTACGTTCTGGACCTGCGGACCACCCGCGTGAACAAGCAGGCGCTGGAGTCCGGCGAGCTGCAGCTCCGCGACCTGGACGCCGAGGACCGCGACATCGTGCACGGCCTCCTCGTCAAGCACGTCGAGGAAACCGACTCGCAGCTCGCGGCGCGCCTGCTCGAGAACTTCGATGACACCGCTGCCCGCATTACCAAGGTGCTGCCGCGCGACTACGCGGCCGTGCTGCAAACCCGTCTTGACGCCATCGAAGAGGGCCTGGACCCCGACGGCGAAGAAGTTTGGTCTCGAATCCTGGAGGTGACCGGTGGCTGACCCACGCGGATTTCTGAAAGTACGCCAGCGTGAAACCCAGCCACGCCGCCCCGTTCCCGTCCGCATCATGGACTGGAAGGAAGTCTATGAGGCCCAGGAAAAGGGTGTCCTCAAGAGCCAGGCCGGCCGCTGCATGGATTGCGGCGTGCCGTTCTGCCACCAGGGCTGCCCGCTCGGGAACCTGATCCCCGAGTGGAACGACCTCATGTGGCGGGACAAGGGCGAGGAAGCGATTGAGCGGCTGCACGCCACCAACAATTTCCCCGAGTTCACCGGCCGCCTGTGCCCGGCTCCCTGCGAGGCGTCCTGCGTGCTGGGCATCAACCAGCCCGCCGTGACCATCAAGCAGGTGGAGGTTTCCATCATCGATGAGGCCTTCGACAACGGCTGGGTCAACCCGCTGCCTCCCACGCGCCTCACCGGCAAGACGGTCGCCGTCGTCGGCTCCGGCCCGGCAGGTCTGGCGGTCGCCCAGCAGCTGACGCGCGTGGGCCACACCGTGGCAGTCTACGAACGCGACGACAAGATCGGGGGACTGCTGCGCTACGGCATCCCCGATTTCAAGATGGAAAAAGAGCAGGTGGACCGCCGGCTTGAGCAGATGAAGGCTGAAGGCACCCGCTTCCGTACCGGCGTCGCCGTCGGCACGGACGTGACGTGGGAGCAGCTGCGCCGCCGTTACGACTCAGTGGTCATTGCCACCGGCGCCACCGTGCCGCGCGACCTGAACATCCCGGGCCGCGAGCTTGACGGTGTCCACTTCGCGATGGACTACCTCGTGCCGTCCAACCGCGTAGTGGCGGGGGAGTCGGTGGAAAACCAGATCCACGCCAAGGGCAAGCATGTGGTGATCCTTGGCGGCGGTGACACCGGCGCTGACTGCCTCGGCACCGCGCACCGCCACGGCGCCGCGTCGGTGACCACCCTGGCCATCGGCAAGCAGCCCCCGGCGGAACGGGCGGGCCACCAGCCCTGGCCGACTTTTCCCACGCTTTTCGAAGTTGCCAGCGCCCACGAAGAAGGCGGTGAGCGCACGTACCTCGCCTCCACCGTGGAATTTGTCGGTGAAAACGGCAAGCTGACCGGCGTCAAGGTCGCCGAAACCGAGTTCGTTGACGGCAAGCGGCTGCCCAAGGCCGGCACCGAGCGGATCATCCCCGCGGACCTGGTGTTCCTCTCCCTGGGCTTCACCGGTGCCGAGCCTGCCGGCATCACCGAGCAGGTCAGCGCTGAATTCGACGGCCGCGGCAACGTGTCCCGCGACGGCTATTACATGACCAACACCGAGGGCGTGTTCGTGGCCGGCGATGCCGGACGCGGCCAGTCGCTCATTGTGTGGGCCATCGCCGAAGGCCGTGCCTGCGCAGCCGCGGTGGACAAGTTCCTGATGGGGAGCACAATCCTTCCGGCTCCCGTGGCCCCGACGGACCGCGCCATCGCCGTCCTCTAGCGATGCCTCGGAGGTGAAAGTTCACCTCCACGACAACTTAACCAATGCAAGAGACCAATAGGGTAGGTATATGAGACGCGCAAAGATTGTGGCCACATTCGGACCGGCGATTGCCAGCTATGAAAACACCCTCGCGGTGCTGGAAGCCGGCGTTGACGTAGCCCGGATGAACATGAGCCACGGCGATTACTCCGTGCATGACAACACCTACGAGAACGTCCGTAAGGCTGCGGCGGATCTCGGCAAGGCCGTTGCCATCATGGCCGACCTCCAGGGACCGAAGATCCGTCTCGGCCGCTTTGTGGACGGCCCCCATGAGCTGGCTGTCGGTGATATCTTCACGATCACCACCGAGGACGTGCCCGGCACCAAGGACATCTGCTCCACCACGCTGAAGAGCCTCACCGAGGACGTCAACGTGGGCGACGCGCTGCTGATCGATGACGGCAAGGTCGCGCTGCGCGCCATCGAAGTGGACAACGTCAAGGTTGTCGCCCAGGTGACCGTGGGCGGCATGGTGTCCAACAACAAGGGCATCAACCTGCCGGGCGTTGCCGTCAACGTCCCCGCGCTGAGCGTGAAGGACGAGGACGACCTGCGCTGGGCGATGCGCCGCGGCGTGGACATGGTTGCCCTGTCCTTCGTGCGTGACGCCACGGACATCAAGCGCGTCCACGAGATCATGGACGAAGAAGGCCGCCGCGTTCCGGTGATCGCCAAGATCGAGAAGCCGCAGGCCGTGGAGCAGCTCCACGAAATCATCGACGCGTTCGACGCCATCATGGTGGCCCGTGGCGACCTTGGCGTGGAGCTTCCGCTGGAGGAAGTGCCGATCGTTCAGAAGCGCGCCATCGAACTGGCACGGCGCTGGGCCAAGCCGGTCATCGTGGCCACGCAGGTCCTCGAGTCCATGATCGACAACCCGCGCCCCACCCGCGCTGAGGCTTCCGACTGCGCCAACGCGGTGCTCGACGGCGCCGATGCGGTCATGCTCTCCGGTGAGACCAGCGTGGGCAAGTACCCGATCGAGACCGTCAAGGTCATGGCACGGATCATCGAGTCCACCGAGGAGCACGGCCTGGAGCGCGTCCCCCCGCTGGGCACCAAGCCCAAGACCCGCGGTGGCGCCATCACCCGTGCCGCCGTCGAAATCGCCGATCAGCTGGACGCCAAGTACATCTGTACTTTCACCCAGTCTGGTGACTCCGCACGCCGCCTGTCCCGCCTCCGCCCGATCAAGCCGGTCTTCGCGTTCACTCCGGTGGAGCACGTGTGGAACCAGCTGGCGCTGACCTGGGGCATCCAGCCGGTGCTGGTGGCCATGGTGGGCCACACGGATGAAATGACGGCACAGGTTGACCGCAGCCTGCTGGACATGGAGCTCGTGGAAGATGGTGACCTTGTGGTCATCGCTGCCGGTTCCCCTCCCGGAAAGGCCGGTTCCACCAACTCGCTGAAGGTCCACAAGGTGGGCGACCTCGCCGACACCTCACGCCTGGGCGAGGGGACGACCAACCGCGAGAAGCTCGGCCCCTGGCCGGAAAAGAAGAAGAAGAGCTAGTTCCAGGTCCTGCTGGGTAGCTGAGACCAAAAGGGAGGGTCCCCGCCGTTGGGCGCGGACCCTCCCTTTTTCGTTGAGAACGAAAAGGTTCTTCTGGGAACAAAAGGAGGGTCCCTGCCGATTGGCGGGGACCCTCCTTGGTTGCTTGGTCTCGGTGTTAGTTGACCTGGTTGATGATGGTCTCGGCCACTTCTCGCATGCTCAGGCGGCGGTCCATGGAGGTTTTCTGGATCCAGCGGAAGGCTTCCGGCTCCGTCAGGCCCATCTTGGTGGTGAGAAGGCTCTTGGCGCGCTCCACGAGCTTGCGGGTGGCAAACTGCTCCTGGAGGTCCGTGACCTCGTTTTCGAGGGCCTTGATCTCCTCGTGGCGGGAGAGGGCGATCTCCAGGGCGGGGATGAGGTCGGCCGGCGTGAAGGGCTTGACCACGTAAGCCATAGCGCCGGCGTCGCGGGCGCGCTCCACGAGTTCCTTCTGGCTGAAGGCGGTCAGCAGCACCACGGGGGCGATGCGAGCCTTGACGATCTTCTCGGCTGCGGTGATGCCGTCCATGACGGGCATCTTGACGTCCATGAGGACGAGGTCGGGCTTGAGCTCCTCGGCCAGCTGCACGGCCTTCTCGCCGTTGTCGGCCTCGCCAATGACGTCGTAGCCCTCGCCGCGCAGGATCTCGATGATGTCCAGGCGGATGAGGGTTTCGTCTTCGGCGACAATTACGCGGCGCGCCGGCTGGGACGTGGTGTTTGACTCCGTCGGTTCTGACACGGGATCTCCTTGAAAAGGTACGGCGGGAACATGACTATCTTAGTTGCGCCCGGGTTTGTACTTGGATCTGCATGGCTTGTTGCGGCGGCACTGGCGCGATTCTGGAATTCAGCCTATCTGCATGTAGAGTAAATCCGCGCACTGGAAGTGGCTGCGTTGCTCACAACACCCTGTGGGCCTACGATTGTTACTCCGTGTACTCCGCGCCCGAGTGGCGGAATTGGCAGACGCGCCGCACTCAAAATGCGGTATCGAAAGGTGTGTGGGTTCGAGTCCCACCTCGGGCACAGTGTTTCCGCAGGTCAGGGGGGTTTTAGCCTCAGGGTGTGCACAGAAACTCGTTTTCTGTGCACACGAAGCCTAGAATTTTGGGCATGGCCAGCATTTGGGAACGAAAAAAATCGGACGGATCAACGTCCTATACGGTCCGCTGGCGGAACCCCGAGACGCGAAAGCAAGAGGGGATCACCCTCGCTACGTCAGCTGAAGCCCAGACGCTGAAACGGCTCCTCGACGCGAACAATCAGTCCTTCGAAATCGCACAGCATGCGATGGTCAAGAACCAGACCAAATCACCCACTGTGGCGGCAGTGATCCAGGAACACATCGACCTTCTTGTGCGCCCGTCCGTCGGGACAGTGCACACGTATCAAACGATGCTGAAGCTGCACATCGCGGACGTCATCGGTCATATTCCTGTCGACAAGCTCGACTACCGGCACCTGACCTACTGGATCAAGACGATGCAGAAGAAGGGCAGGTCTCCGAAGACCATCAAGAACAACCATGGCCTCATCTACGCAGCCATGGAGACGGCCGTCATGCTGCGCTATCGGAAGGACAATCCTTGCCGAGGCGTTCAGCTTCCGTCAGGCGAGAAGGCAGAGGATGAGGCCCGGTTCCTGACGCACGCCGAATTTGGGATGATCCTTGAGGAGATGGGGGAGCGGTACAGGGCTTTCACCGAGTTCCTTGTTATGACCGGAACCCGCTTTGGCGAGGCTACTGCCGTGACTGTGGCGGATGTGGACCTGATGTCCAAGCCCGCAACAATGCGCATCAACAAGGCGTGGAAACGTGGCGCTGATTCCGAGTACTACATCGGTGCCACAAAGACGGGTGCCGGCAAGGGACGGTTTCCCTGAACCCGCACCTAGTGGAGGTTCTCATTCCCCTGGTGGCCAGCCGCCCTGGTTTGGATCTCTTGTTTACGACGCCCAAGGGTGAGCGGATCATTCACAAGCTGTATTGGCATCATTACTGGGTTCCTGCAGTTAAGGCGGCGCAAGCCCGTGGGCTGAACAAGTCGCCCAGGATTCACGATCTGCGCCATACCCACGCGTCCTGGCTGATCCAGGATGGTGTCTCCCTGTTCACTGTGTCCAGGCGCCTGGGGCATGCGTCCACCCGTACGACGGAGCAGGTGTACGGCCACTTGATGCCACAAGCGCTGCAAGATGCCGCGGACGCTGTTGAGCGGTCCGCCGTCGTCTGGCGTGGTTAGGTGCGCCACTCGCTCAAACTACGAGTATTTCTGTCGCGCCTGGGCCCGGGTCCCGATCAGTCGGACGGAGGTCGGGGACGTACTCGTTGATCGGACTTCGCGCAGCTGGGCAATCTCCTTCAAATGGACAGACGTAAAGACGATCTTTCCCTTGCCCCAGACGGAATGCGGGAACTCTCCCTTGGCGGCCCCTTCACGGAGCCATGCCTCTGAGCACTTGAGGACCGAGGCAGCCTCGGCCGGCTCGAAGAATTCGAGTTTCATGCCTTGTTCGATCCTTTCGTGATTTTGCTGCGGCAGGGGCTCGATGCTGAGTCCTGCCCTAGTTCATCGGAGCATGGCCATCCGGCTGCATGACCGGGCACTGGAAAGTCGCTGCAAAGTCATCGGTCTGGCGCTGCACTTGCTCCGGAGAAGCCGTGAACTGGCTGGAGGCTCGTTGGACTAGGCCGGCGTTTCCAAGGAAGTTGAGCTGCCGGCGGATGGTCGACGGCGACGCCTGCAGCTCGGCTCCGATTTCGCTGCACGTTGATGGGCCGTTCTTGAGTAGGAAGCGGACAATTTGGCTTCGCGTTCGGTTCATCAGGATGTTCGACATGGAGACCGGAACCTAAGGAATGAAGGGGTAACCTGCTGCTGTAGACGGGTCTACAGCAGCAGGTTACCCCTCCTGAGGTCATGATGGAAGGTCTAGTTTCTGCCTATGAATCTTCCGCGAAGCGGGCCCTGATTGCCGAGCCGTAAGACTCGCGGAATACTGGGCGGTAGGGTGGGCCGAAGGTAGCTTGCGGGCCACCCGGTGGTGACGTGGCTGATCAAGGGGCGGGTATGCGGATTGACGAGACAGGGCATGGTGAGGGGCTGTCGCCTCAGGCCCAGCTGGCCCGGCGTCTGAATCTGCTCCTCGACGTGGTAGTTGCCGAGCGCGGGAAACCGGTGACGTTCAGGGAAGTTCAAGCGGACCTTGCCGGCAGGGGCATCAAGTTGTCCCGTGCGCGCTGGTTTTACATGAAAGAGGGGACTGGCCGCCTGGTCAGCGATCCGGACTTGCTGGCTGGCCTCTGCGACATCTTCAAGGTTGACCCGTCCTATCTGGTTGGCGACGACGCTACTTTGCCGGAACGAATCGATTCGCAGCTTGAGTTCGTCAAGTCGCTCCGCGCGGCCCGTGTGAAGACCTTCGCCGCCCGAACCCTCGGGGATGTATCACCGGAGACTTTGCAGGCCATCTCTGAATACCTCAATAAGGATATTGGGCGCCACCCGGGAGGGGAGCAGGCGGCGATTACCCCTCCAGAAGATAGTCCAGATGGGCCGCCAGCAATTCCTTGATCCGTGCCGGGTTGGCTGAATAGCGTGGCGACCGGCCGTGGCGACGGCCTGGTTCGACGTCAACCACGATGGCGCCCGATTCCTCTAATGCCAGCAGGTGCTTTGCCACGCTTGGTTCGCCGGCGCTGACTGATGCCGCGATGTCCCCACGGGAGGCGGGGCCGTGCGCCGATAGGTAGCGGAGGATCTCATTCCGTGAACGGTTGCCAAAGGTCGCGACGGCGGCTTCGACGTCGGCCGACCATGCGTCGTCGTGAGGCCGGGTAATCCTTGGCATGGAACCATTCTTATCTACAGTTCGAAGAAAAGTAAGACTCGTCGTCTTGACGATACTTTATTTATCCTTGAGAATAGTTTGCATAGCCTTATTGCATTTCGTGGTCGGCCCTGGTTTAGCGGCCATTCTTGAGGTGTCGGGCGTGCCGCCACCGGACTTATTGGAAGCGTTTAGTCGAAGCCGTGAAGACCAATGCGAGACGAAGCCAGAGCGAATCAGGCCCGCCATGACGAAGCAAGTGCAGTTACCGTTGATGTTTCCTTGCGCAGGCCGCCAGCGCCGGCAGTGCTGGCAGTCCCCGTGGATCAGATCATGGTCGCCGTTGACGGTGTGCGCCGATATGTCGTCTCGCATCTGTCCCGGATCGGCCGCTCCTGCGACGTGGACGACGTTATGCAGGACATCCGGGTAGCGGTGTGGGATGGATTGAGTCGAGGACACTATCGCCAGCTACCGGGAGTCCCGTTCGGGGCCTGGGTCCAGGGAGTGTGCGCCAACGTGTGCGCCGCGCACATCCGCAGGGAGCTGAGCCATTCGACGCTGCCGCTGCTGATCGAAGCCGGAGATCCGGACGGATCGGCATCGCTCGATGGTCTCGCGATTCTGGTCATCGGCGGCGTGGATCGCAGTGCTGAGAAGATCATCGATCAGGAATGGGCGCGAAGAATTATCGGGCTGACCCGGGCAAGCGTGCCGAGCGGAGTTTGGGAACTTGCCGTTGACAGCTTGACCGGGCCACGCCAGTACCGCCCGCCCTCGCCGCAGGACCGCCGCCGATGGCATGCGGCGACGGTAGTGCGGCAGACGGCGAGGACTGTACAAAACGCACTGGAGGTTGAGCCCAAAGAGATCCGCCATATCGGGGACGTTTGCCAGCGTGCGGCAGAATGCCTGCCCACGCCGGTGCTCCGCCGAACTGCGGCGTCCATCGTTCGTCCCGATCTGCGAGGGCCAGACCGTGCCATGGCTTTGGCAGCGTTGGCCGCTGAGCTTGGAGTCACGCAGCGCTATGTGGCCGTGCAGATTGGATTCGCCCGGCGGCTGTATCAAACGTCATGGCGGATTCTCCAGGGTGCAAGGCGACCTGCACGCTAAGTCATGTCCTCAGCCGCCTATTTTGCAATGAACTGGCGAGGAGGCTGGAATGTCGTTGACCCGGAGAATTGCATTGCCTGGCTGGAGCAGCCGACGGCGATCGTTGTTCCTGGCGTTCGTAGCGTTCGTGGTTTTGAGTGTGGCCGCCGTAGTGTTCGCGCTCACCCGGCCGAACCCGGGGCCCGCACCAGGGCCGGGTCCGACGTCGTCGACGGCGCCTACTCCCCAGAGTTCAGCGGCATCATCCTCCACTGAGCCGCAGCCAGAAGCTCCGACGACCGCTCCCGCCGTCGTGGGCCGCGATGCGGACGGCGCGCTTCGCGCAACTGACTTCCGCAAGCTGGCCTCGGCGGCGGCGACAGCGATTTACACATGGGACACGCGTAGGGCCTCCTACTCCGAGGTGTACTCCGGGCTCCGCAACTGGTGGCATGTGCTCCCGGACGGGTCCAATCCCCTGGCCGTGTTTGTCCAGGAGTTCGAAGCGACTGGAATCAACGCCGGGACCTATCAGTTTCTGGCGAGGCAGCAGGCGTACCGTTCGGCAACGGTGGAATCCATGATGTGCGACGGTGAGTTGGCCAAGGTGCGAGAGCGACCGGCACCCTGGACGGGACTCCACGTGTGCACGGTCAGTCTTCGCGTCTTGGATCAGTCGGTTTCTGCCAGCAACACGTATGCGGCTCCGGTCAGCGTCATGGTCAACTGTCCGCCAGCTGCTAGTGCACCTGCGGATCATTGCGTCATGGTCGGCTTTTATGCCGCGCCGAACAGGGTGCTCTACTGATGCGGGCGCCGGCGATGCTTGCCGCATTGGCAAGGCGCCGCAGGATCGTGCGGGCTTTGGTTGCCGCGGCTACGACGGCGATCCTGGCGGGCTCCTTTGCGCTCTGTGCGGCCGTTGCAGTGCTCGGCGCCAACGCGATGAGCACCGGCTCGATCTGCTCTTCAGCAGGGTTGAGTGGTCAGCGAGGCGCCGAAGCGGGCGGTGCCTTGGACATCGGGAATAGTAGCCAGACGCCGGTCAACCTCACGGCCCGGCAATTGAGCCTCGCGGGGGACTATATTTCAGTCGGCAAGCAGTTGGGCGTTCCGCGAGATGGGCAGATCATCGCAATCATGATGGCTCTGCAGGAATCCACTCTCAGAGTGCTGGCCAACGTGAACGTCCCCGGATCACTCAACTACCCGCATGACGGTGTTGGAAGCGATCACGACTCCCTTGGCACGGCTCAGCAACGTCCGGCTGCCGGCTGGGGGAGTGTCGGAGAGCTAATGGATCCCATCTATAACGTGCGGGCTTTCTATGGGGGAGCGTCTGGTCCCAACCAGGGGAGCCCTCGCGGGCTTCTGGACATCCCTGGATGGCAATCCATGAGCAAAGGCCAGGCTACCCAGGCTGTTCAGGTGTCGGCCTTTCCCGAGCTGTATGCGCGATGGGAGCCGGAAGCATCGGCCATCGTTGATGCCCTCGACGGCGGGACAGCACCTTCTCTTTGCGTCGATACGCCGACCGCCTCAGCGCCGACAACAGCATCGGCGGATCTGAGCCAGATCCGCAAGGAAATCCTTCGCTTTACCCAAACCGGCGTCGGTGGGTCCTATGTGTGGGGCGGAACGGCCTTCAAAGCGTGGGACTGCTCCGGATTTGTGCAATGGATCTACCGGCAGGCCGGAATCAACCTCCCGAGGGTCGAGCAATGGAGGGTTGGTAAGCGGACGGACAATCCGCAGCCAGGGGACTTGGTCGTCCAGAACGCCCAAGGCCCTGACAACTGGGGACATGTTGGCATCTACGCCGGAGACGGGATGATGTACAGCGCGCTCAACCCCTCTGTGGGGACGCTTCTGCACCCAATCGCGTGGAATTCGGATACGGCCTATTTCGATCTCGTGACGTGACAACTGGTCCGAGCATCGCTTGCAGCGCCCGACCGGCCTGAGTGATTACTAGGACTGCTACAGTCCGCTCTCACCCTTCCACTCTTCCCTTGTCACCCGCTTGATGCTCGATGAGTGCGCCCAACCCAGGTGGTACTTACCTGAAGAGTCCAGCCATTCAATCAGGCCGTAGGTGTGCGTCCATCCCACAGCCTTGCCGTAGATCCCGCTCACGTAGACCAGAGGCCGTCCATACTTCGGGAACTCTCGGATTGGAGCTGGGTCATCAATCGGTCGGCTCTCTTCGGCTTGGATCCGGGCAAACATGCGCTCGGACTCGTCGGGAGAACCACGCTTGATCACCGAACAAGTATAGAACATATATTCGAATGACTCCCTCGCCCGGAGCCTGGCCGACAGCGGACAGGCCATGCCCAATTTCACAGCGTTGATGACCTCATCGGCAAGCTCGAGATACCTGCCGACCGTCGGGCTCCCGGTGCCGATCCCTCGGCACCGGGAGYCCGGACTGAGTGTTCTGAAGGAAAAAGGCTTCCGGCCACGACGTGCCTCGGTCGTTCCGCCACGCAGCTGGTCGAACATGTCCTGGGATTCGCAAGTCCTGCCACCGCGGAAAGTCGCGGATCCGCCCTGCCCCCAAGTAACGACACGGCTTCGCGACCGGGCCCAAGGGCTGCTTGAAAACCTGCACCCCGTGCCGGCGCCAGTGGTCGCGCAGGCCGTGGAAGCAGCCTTACGCTGGCGCAAGGGTGTCGACTATTGGGCCGCTGATGCGGGCGCGGCGGCGCTCTCCGCGGTCCCGCCAAGAGTTGCCGATAATGCGGCTCTTGGTGGTTGGTGGGGAATCGATTCCGTGTCGTAGCTAAAAAAGGGGCCCGTGGCCCTGCTGGGATGAGTGTGTCTAGCATTCAACCAGGAACAGGACCACGAGCCTTGAACGAGCCTACCGGGGTGGCGTCTGACGCTGCCACCAGCATCTTCAACCTGCCCGACTACCGCGTCATCTCCGCCGCAGTCATGGCCGATGGCCGGCGCCGGATTATTGTCGAAACCGACCAACCCCGGGCTGCCCGACCTGCGGTGTGGTGGCATCGCGGCGGAAAGAACGGCGTCTCCAGCGGATCCGGGACATTCCCGTCGCCGGGGCCGTGGAGGTCCTCTGGTCCAAGTACCGCTGGTACTGCGAGGAACGTGCCTGCCCGCGGCTCTCGTTCTTCGAATCCACCACCCAGGTCCCGCGCCGTGCGCGGTCCACCGGCCGGCTCCGGGACCATGTCGTTGACGCGGTGGTCCGCTCGGGCCGGGCCGTCTCGGAGACGGCGGCCGCGTTCGGGGTCTCGTGGTGGACGGTCCGGGCCGCGTTGAATGAGGCCTGCCTGCTCACCCTGCCCGACGTGGATGAACTCAGCCCGCGGATGCTGGGCATCGATGAACACCGGTTCCGGTCCGTTCGGTTCTTCCGCGACCCAGGCTCCAGCTCGTGGATCCGGCATGAGCCGTGGATGACAACCATCGTTGACCTGGACACCGGACAGGTCCTGGGCGTCGTCGATGGCCGGGACCACAAGGGCGTCGGAGACTGGCTCTTCGCCCGCCCCCTGGCCTGGCGCCTAAGCGTGCAGGTCGTCGCGATTGACCCCTCGGCCGCGTTCCGGAAGGCGTTGCGGATGTGGCTTCCACGCACCGCCGTTGCGGTTGATCATTTCCACTTGGTCTCCCTTGGCAACCAGGCCATGACCGAAGCCCGGCAGAACCTCTCCCAGCAGGTCAAGGGCCGACGCGGCCGCGGCGTGGACAAGGCCTGGGCCCATCGAATGCTGCTGCTGCGCGCCGGCGACACTCTCACCGGGAACGCGGCCCACCGCCTGGCCGAGGTCTTCGCCGCCGACGACCCGACCGGCAAGCTTGAAGCGGTGTGGAAGGTCAAGGAGCAGCTGCGGATACTGCTGCGCACGAGCTCCCTCGCCGACGCGGCCGCAGCGAAGGAGGACCTGAAAGTCCTTGTTGAGGCCGCCGCGCGGCCGGAAACGAACAAGCTCTACCGGACCGTCTGCCGGTGGTGGAAGGAGATTGAAGTGCTGATCGTTACCGGCGCCACCACGGGCAAGGTCGAGGCCAACAACACCGGGATCAAACACATCAAACGCACCGCGCGCGGCTATCGCAATCCCGGCAAATACAAATCGGTTATTCTCATGAGAAGTGCCGTCCGGACGGCGGCATGACACTCATCCGGGAATCCATTTCCCCACGAACCGTGAAGAGCCGATAATGCGGCCGCCTGGGCGAGCATGATGTCCCTGGTTTCCTCGGCGCGTGTTTGGTCTGGCCTACTGAGGGYTGCGATGACTCCGAGAGCGCCCATGCATTTTTGGTGCGCGCCGAAGACCGGGATGGCRATGGCCGCGGCCTGGGGGTTGCATTCCCCCCTGGAGATGTAGAAGGGCCCGGACGCCGGACATGCACACGCTGGACATCTCGGAGCTATACGTGCAGCTGGTTGAGCAAATAGGAAAATGCGGGCTGTTAAATGCCGACGGCGGTCCGCTCGATACGGATAATATACAGCGAACCCGCTCTGAAAATGGTCTTCTACCCGAGCCCTGGAGCCAGACCAACATGCTTTTCGCATATATCGAGCATGGCAGTGGCAGATATACGGGCGCAAATAAACAAATCAGGGGGGCAGAACTGGACATGAGTTCTGACCCTGATTGAGTACATCCGTTGCTTAGTGAGCGGCCTGGTACTTCTCCACAATGTCGGCCTGAATCCGGCCGCGGGTATTGACCTGCATACCCTGGTCAAGAGCCCACAACCGAATGGCCTTGGCGTCATTGCCGCTGCCGCTTGATTTACGAGCCGGTCGACCGCGGCCTCCGGAAGTCTTACGTGCCACGTTCGTGTACTTACTGAGAGCCTCGCGCAGTTCATTAGCGTGCGCATCAGTGAGATCAATCTCATATTCAGTGCCATCAAGTGCGAAATTTACGGTCTCGCTTGCTTCCGAGCCGTCGAGATCGTCGGAAAGAATCGTTACAATTTTGCGTGCCATACGGAAAGGCTGTCACTTCTTCGGCCTTACATCCTGGACCCGAATTACTTCTGCAGGGTTGACGTGGACCACCGCCTCAAGTACGTGCTGAAAAAGAACTCTTAGGGGATGCTTCCTGTCGAGCTCCATAATCTTCTCGATGGTTATCGCGCCTAACTGTTCGATCAGGAACTCGTACTTTCGCCGCAATTGGATCTTATCGCGCTCTTCCGGGATGCGATCTTGGTACAGAAGGCTCGCCATATGGGCATTCTTCACGAGAATCCACCCCAATAGCATCCCTGTAGTTGCGGTCGAGAGGCCAGCCACGATGAGGACGATGGTAAACGGGCTCGTCAGGGAAACCTGGGCGACGATAACTGCGGAAGACACGCGCATACGCTCACCGTCCAACCCTCGTCTTACGAGGCCGTCTCGCGGGTCGGCCAACTCATCGAAGCGCGACTCTCTATCTCCCAAACTGAAGAATATGAAGTCTTCAAAGTCGCAGATCGTATGAGTGTAATCTGGCAAGCTGTATGTGTCGGAGTAGTCGGCACGACTGGTTCCAAGGGTGGCAGCTATGCCTTGAGCAAAAGACCACACCGACATCCTCATAATTGCCATCGAAGGTGAGAAGCCCGGGATAGAAGACCACATCAGCCACTACCTGATTCCCGACCTCATCGATCTGAACCTCGCCCAGCCGGCCTATCCGGAGTGGCACTTCGAAGACATGACTTCTGACGCCAAGGAACGAAATCCAGGCCGTCTTTACGGAGCCTGTCACCAGCGGAACCATCGACGAGACCATCAAGCGGGGCATCGCGACATCCTCGGCTCAATCGGTGACGCGTTCAATTCGTTCTTCGATTCCAAAATCAGCATCACTGGGGCCCTCGCCCTTTGCCCAAGCCGTAAATAGAGACCGCCAGGACGTGTACGAAGCTTACCGGGACAAGATTGTGCTGCCAGTACAGCGCGATTCTGGGCGGCGCTGCGTGCCCATATGCGAAGACCTGGACGGCATTATCAGGGACTACGCGGGTTACCGGCGTCGAAGTGGGCGCCCCCGCTTCACGCCAACTGCCGCTATCTGTGGGTGGGCCTCGGCTCGGAGCAGACAGAGCAGCCTGCCTCTTACTGGCTTCCCGGACTCACCTGGGGGAGTGAGTGACCCTTCCCTCTAACCGCCAGCTGTCAATGCCACCAACACGAATGTGCCGCCGGGAATCATGATTCCTCCCACTGCCATTGCGATTGTCAGCAAACGATGTCGGGCACTTTCCGGTCGGAACTTATCAGCCGCCGCACTCATAGTTCCCGCTATCAAATAGACCAGTTGAATGCTAATGGCCAAGCCAACCCAGTATGCGTACCCGATATAGGGGACATCGAAAGCCAATACTGCTAGAGCGACCATCTCGGTGGTGGCGAACCAAATTAGTGCCGCGTATGCGAAGCCCACATCTTTGAGCCTCCTCGGCGTGAACAAATTGCCGGGTCCGTCTTCGGGGTGGAATATTTTCGCTGACACTGCCATGGCGATAAATAACGTCGGAATTGCGGTCGCGGCAGCCTGAAAGAAGCGAATATCCGCTTCCATTTTTCCCCCAAAAAGATTGACGTTTTACTCGTAGCTATTCATAGTGAAGCATGAGTGGATTCATCACCAATTCCAATTCGGCTGGCATCTCCGTTACACATACTACCGGCGACGTGAAAGAAGCGGTCGAACGGACACGCGAGGCTGCTTACCGGCTGGAGGCGTACACGCGCCGATTTAACGGTGAACAGGAATATGCGAAGCGCTACATGGCTTCGAAGATGAGACGAGCCGATGGCCGATATAGTCGTCTACCAACTACCCTCCCAGGATGAATTCAGCGTCGTGGAGCTGGACGATGGCCGTCGCTACCGCAAGCAGCTGGTGAAGTTCGCCACCTGGGTAAGTGCCTCCGATCCCCGCAAGAAGACGGTGCTGGTTAAGTCCTCGGTTGCGCAGGTGGTACAGAACTAGACAAGGTGCTCAACAATGTGCCGGTCCTAGTACCCGAAGTGCGTCGACCTGTCCGTTCCTGAGCGCTTCGATGCATTTGGCTTGTCCGGCGGGTTTGTAGCTAGTTCGCGAAACGAACCCGCGTACACGTTCCGCGAGGTCTTTATCAAGCCATGCAATAGGTCATGTAGCCCCGCCCCACCGCCTCCATGAAGTCGTGAGCCCAAACCACTCATTCCCTTGGAAGACGACAGATGGAGCGCGCGATGTTTCTGGCAGCGGTGGACCCTGGCATCACCCCAAACACGAACTTTCCCTTTCTCGAATCGCTCAAGCAGATCGGCGGAGGCATCCTGGTCGGGGCCTTCATTGTGATCGCGATTGTGGCGATCGTTGGAGCCGCGATGCTCCTGGCAGGCAAACTCAGCCAGTCATCGCGGCTCGCTTCGGGCGGTGGCATGATCCTGCTTTGGACTGGACCGGTGGCCGCGATTCTGGGCGGGATCAATGGCTACATCCTCTGGTCCCAGTCGGCGTTCAATCTCGGATTTTAGGTCCAGTCCGTCATGCCGGTTCAGTGTGACCTGGATGGATGGTGGCCGCCTGGTTGCGGTCTCGTCTCACAAGCGAACGATGGCGTCCAAGGCTCCATCACGTCATTCTTTGCGAACATTCTCCAGAGCACGGCGTCCTGGATATGGTCCTTCATCACAGGCGCGTTCACTGTCTCTGACGTCGATGATGCTCAATGGACGGCGGTGGAAGGACTGACGAGTTGGTGGGTTGTCATCATGATGACGCCACTTATCGTTGCCATGATCCTCCAGCTGCTGTCCGGTCTGATCAGCCAACAGCCCCGCCGCTTAGTGCGCGCTCTGGTTGGCGGCGGGGCGGCCATTCCCCTGGTGGCCGGTGCCGTTTACCTTGTCCGCCAGCTCACCAAGGTGGGCGATTCTGCAGCTACGGCATTGCTCGACTCCATGGGGACGGATCCCTATCTGGTGTTCATGCGGCTCTTTGGCTTCGAACGGGCCCCGGCGGACTCCGGCAGGGAATGGAACGTCGTGTCGTTGGCCCCGGGAACCAGCGGCGGTGCGGTCGGGGCCGTAGTCGTTACCGGAATGGCAGTTGTTGTCGTCTGGATCCTGGCCTTCATCCTGATGTGTTCAATGATCTTTCGGTCCTTTGCGCTCATCGTGCTCGCCGCCGTTGCGCCAGTCGCTCTCATGCTGATGCCGTGGGAGAAGACGAAAACTTGGGCCCGTCGGTGGTGCGAGATCGTCGTTGCCTTGCTGCTCGCCAAACCGCTTGCCGCGACGGTGCTGGCCGTGGCTATCAAGCTCTTTGCCGAGTCGAAGTCATTTGCCGGGCTGGCCGCTGGTGTGGTGGGCATGGCTCTCGCCTGCGGTGCGCCTCTGATGTCCCTGCGGCTCGTGAGCTTCGCCGGAGGTGAGCTGGCCGCTGCCGCGCAAACTGCCGGTGGCGGCCACGTCCTTTCTCGAACCTCGAGCTTTACCGCCCGGCAGATCAGCCGGCAGACCGGTGGCCGTTTCACCCTGGCCGGGATGGCTGACCGCTCGTCCATGACCCGCCCAATCCAGTCGAGCCGTCACCAATTTCCCACCCGCGCGCTGCCGGCCTGCGCCCCTCTTCCGGGACGGCCAACGGGTACGACGCCGTCGTCGGCGCCAGGTGGGAATGCCAGTGCGTTGATGCTCGACGCCGGCGCCTCGGCTGCCAGCCCAGCCTCACCTCAGGGAAGTGGCGCACAGCTGCGCCCGGCCCCGGGCGCACCGGCATCGGGAAGGAGAAGTTGGGGCAAGGCCGCCAGCGACCCACCAAGGCCGTCGTCGTCGAAGCTACCGACCGACGCGCCACCGATCACCCCAACTGCCAAGCCTCCCATCCACCAGCCACGAGTCGTCAAGCCCCCAACCGACGGTGATTTCCATGTCTGAAACTTCACGCACCCTTGAGGCAGTCAAATTCCCCCGCTACGAGCGACGCGGCTTGTTCATGGGACTGAAGTGGTATCAATTGCTGTTGCTCGCGGCCGGCGTCGTGGTGGCAAGCCTGGCATCGGCATCTCAAGGACCGATCGGCTTGTTTGCTTCGGGACCGTTGTGGCTGGTGCTGTTGCTCCTCGGCTTGCTGCAGTATTCAAGGATTCCGTATCCGGTCTGGGCCAGCCATGCCGTCCTGTTCTTCTACCGATCGATGGCCGGACAAACAAGGTTCCTAACCAAACCTGAGCGAGCAGTCCTGGCTGGACAGCTGGCGCTTCCGGGAGGGCTGGGGAACCTGGAATTGCGACGGACCTCGCGAGGGGAGTGTTTCATCGTGGACGCCCGCGGCAGGGAGGCGATAGCAGTACTTCGTTGCAGCACCCGGTCCTTCGCACTGTTAGACAGCGACGACAAAGCATGGGCCGTGCAGGCTTGGTCCCGCGTACAGGCAGGTATGGCCCAGCGAACAAGTCTCGCGAGAATTGCCGTCCAGGACTTTACGGTTCCGTATCCGTCCACCGCCCTGCGGGACTTCTACGAAATGGCGTCCCCGCGACCGGCGGGCGTCTCCAGCGAACTCACTTGGGGCCAGCGCGCGTACGAGGATCTGATTTCTGCAGCAGGCTCCACGATGAGCCACGATCTCCTCATCGCACTTGTGGTGGATATGGCCAAGGCCCGACGCCGGATCAGAGAGACAGGCGGGGGACTGGTCGGTGTCGAACGGGTGCTTCGTCTGGAGGTCGAGGCCATGACCACGGCGCTAGGGACACACAGCGTCAAGGTGGAGGAGTGGCTGCCGGAAGGCGGAATCCTCGACGTCGTTCGGGGCGCATTCGATCCTGCCGCCGTCGCAAGCGGGGCAAGGAATCCGGCCAAGAAGGAATTACAGTCCCGAGATTCCATGCCGCCTAAAATGACTGCGGGGCCCATGGCCGTGGAAGAGCACTGGACATACGTACGGACTGATTCCGGCTTTCATCAAACGTTCTGGATCGCTGAGTGGCCACGGCAGAAGGTATTTCCGGGCTTCCTCCATCCGCTGATTTATGTGGGCGACTTCCGGCACACGGTGACGGAGGTTATTCGCGCCGTGCCCACAACCGAGGCGCTGCGGGACATCCGTTCCGCCCAGGAAGCCCATGAGACCAGGCGCCGCATCAATACCCGCTTCGACAGGCCGCTGACCCGCGAGCAACGGGCTGAGGAAGAAGAGGTCGCCCAGCGCGAGGAGGAGATCGTCGCAGGACACGGAGACGTAAGGCCCGCTGCCTACGTGACCGCTACTGCAGGGACCTTGGAGGACCTGGCCCGCCACCGGCAGGAATTGGAGTCGGCGGCCGCGGGAGCCTTCGTCGAATTGCGCCTACTGGCCGGGCAGCAATGGGCTGCATTCGTCGCCGGTGCGCTCCCGTTCGGGCGGGGGCTGCGATGACGCGGACAAACCAGTCGGTTGAATACGTGCCGTCGGGAGTGAACCGCAAGGAGCGGAAGGAACGACGGCGGCGGGCGGCTGCCGCTGACAGCCGACCGTGGGCGGCCGCCCTGGACCGGGCTGGCGAGATGGTCGGCACTCGGTTGGTCACCGCCGAGCACGGCGGAGACTGGGGGGGCCGCGAACCTGTCTCGCTGCGTGGCCCCCACCGCCTGCGCCCGGCACCGCACCGCGCGTCCACCCTGACCTTCGCCGCGGCGTATCCATTCATCACAGAATCGGGGCTCGGCCATGAAGGCACCTATATCGGCACAGACGTCTTCGGGTCGGGAGCGTTCTCCTACGATCCGTGGATTCTCTATGACAAGGGCGTCATCAGCGGACCCTCGATCGTTGTCATCGGCACCGTGGGGACCGGGAAATCCATGTGCGGAAAGTCCCTGGTGGCCAGGTCGATAACGCTGGGGCGGAAGGCCGCCGTCGCCTCCGATCCTAAAGGCGAATGGGTTGCCGTCGCCAATGCGGTTGGCGGCAAGGTCATTTCCGTGGGTCCCGGTCGCGTTGCCCGCGTCAATCCACTCGACGCGGGGCCGCGGTCCAGGGCCCTGAGTGAGGCGCAGTGGCAGGCGGTGGTGCGCCAGCGCCGTCGCTACCTGTTGGTGGCACTGGTTTCCCTCATGCGGCAGGGCATGCCCCTCCGTCCGGTGGAGCACACTGCCCTGGACATGGCTCTCATGGAGACGGTAGCCGAGAACTCGAATCCAACGCTGCCGATGGTTCTGGACCATCTGTTGAACCCATCGAAGGAAACGATCGGGCTGGTGGGCAAGGACGGGGGACTGGCGGTCAGCCACTCCCTGAGGCGGACGGTCTCCGGTGACCTGGAAGGCATGTTTGACGCCCCGTCCACGGTCGCCTTCGACGCCGATGCGCCGATGATGGTGATGGACACCTCTGCGCTGATCGGCGCCTCGGAGCAAGCGTTGTCCCTGGCCGCCGCGTGTGGTGCCACTTGGCTGGAGGCAGCAGTTACCAATCCCGACGGCGGCAAGCGGCTGGTGGTTTACGACGAAGGCTGGCGCATGCTGGCCGACCCGTACATGCTCGCCAAAATGAGCGAACAGTGGCGGCTTGCCCGCACTTACGGCATTGCGAATCTGCTCATCATGCATAAAGTGGCCGACCTCAACGAGATCGGAGACAGCTCCAGTGGGCATCGGCAGAAGGCACTCGGCCTGCTGACCGAGGCGGACACCAGAATTATCTACCGGCAAAAGCACGATGCCATGCGACTAACGAAGGAAGCCTTGGGCCTGTCGGAAGCCGAATGCGAGCACGTAGAGAACCTCCCCAAGGGTGTTGGCCTCTGGAAGGTCGGGAACCGTTCCTTTATCGTGGCGAACCGGGTCACGACGGATGAGCTTGAAGTCTTCGGCACAGACGACCGGATGATCTGAATGCCACAGATGAGTTCGCGGCGAGGCACCGACAGCCCGTTGGTCACGGCCGGACTTATCGCCGTGGCCGGTTATGTCTGTCTGTGTTTCCTGGTCCAGGGGGCAGCTAACGTCGTGATGGTCTGGCGCTGCGGCGGCAATCTGCCGTCGCCGTTCAACCCGGCAGCCGCCGTCGGACTTTTCATCGGCCGGATCGAGTGGATCGTCCGCGTACCGCAGGGATGCGACCTCGGAACAGGCAGTATCTGGTGGATCGTTGGCCCGGTCATCCTTCTGGTGGCCGCGCTCGCCGTGGGCTCTGTCTTGGTCTGGCGGAGGTGGAAGCAATCCGGCTCATGGCTGCGCCAGGACATCCTGAACCGCGAGGGCATCGCGCGCCGTACCGAGATCCGCCAGGATTTCGGGGCCAGGGCCGTCCTGAAGCGCGGCAAGTTCACGCGGCCAGGCCTCGCCAAACCGCGCATCCAGGACGTTGCATGGACATTGGGCCGTTCCCACGGTGTCTTGATTCATGTCTCTACGGAGGAATCGATGGTCATCCAAGGTGCTCCGCGATCCGGTAAAGGCCTCTACGTGGTCATCAATGCCATCCTCGATGCGCCCGGCGCTGTGGTCACGACGTCCACCCGCGCCGACAACCTGGTGGTCACTATGAAGGCCCGTGCAGCACGCGGCAGGCCAGTCACAGTGTTCGATCCGCAAGGGATGTCCGGACTGCCTTCGACACTTCGCTGGTCTCCCGTTCGTGGCTGCGAGGACCCGGATATCGCCACGCGCCGTGCGCTCGTTATCACTGCGGACACGGAGATGAAGGGAGAGAACGCTGCATGGCAAAAGCGCTCACTGATCATCCTGCAATGCCTTCTTCATGCTGCGGCCCTGTCCGGCGAGGGCGTCCGCGCGTTTCGGCGCTGGTCTTCGAGCCCGGTTTTGGCACGTGAGGCGTTGGAGGTCCTGAGCCAACCGGCGGCGGCGCTGGGGTGGCAGGCCGACTTGATGGGCATCCTCGAGGACGACCCGCGGAACACGTCCAACTCCTGGATTGGCGTGTCGGCTGCCGTCGCACCGCTGTCCTCGCCGAAAGTGCTCGCCGCGCTGGATCCCCGGGAGGAGTCTGAGGAATTTGATCCAAAGAGGTTCATCCGGGACTGCGGGACCCTGTACCTGATCGGCACCCGAGCGGGCGCCGCTGCGGCAGGGCCGTATCTGTCTGCTTTGATCGACGACATCGACAACGCTGCGCGCGAAATGGCATTTGTCGCCACGGGAGGAAGGCTGGATCCGCCGATGTCCCTCGTCCTGGACGAGATTGCCAACCTGGCACCGTGGCCGGGCCTGCCCATCGCCCTCTCTGACGGCGGCGGCATCGGAATATCAACACTGGTGGTTCTCCAATCCCTGTCCCAGGCCCGTACTGGCTGGTCCATCGACGAGGCAGCCACCATTTGGGACTCGGCCATCATCAAAGTGATCTTCGGCGGCGGCTCCGACGAACGTGACCTGCGCTCGCTGGCGGGGCTGCTGGGGGAGCGGAGCCTGACCTTGAACACTCGTTCCTGGTCTGCACAGGGCCGGCAGGACGGCGAACAGATCAGGGAGAGCCCGGTTCTGCCGCTTCATGAGATCAGGCGCTTGCCTGCAGGCACAGCCCTGATGCTGGGACGTCGAACCCGGCCCATACTTTTGGACCTGCGCGAATGGCACAAACGCAAAGACGCTGCAGAGCTCGGTCGGTCAAAGCTGGAGCTTGAACGGACCTTGGCTGAAGGGCACCGTCTGCGGCAGCAAGCAACTGAGGAGCCTGACGATGGCCAGCCGTGACGACGTCGAACGCTTCGAAATCCCATCAGCGGGTGCGGATGACGATGAGCTGACGGCGGAGCTCTTCCGCTCTGCATTCCGGCCACCGGGGCGGGCATCCGGCGTGACATATCGTTGGCGGGAAATGACAGCTGAGCAGGCCGGAAGTGTGTGGCGTTCTTTGGCAGTTTGGGTCCGATGGCTTGTGGCCACGTACCAGCTGACGACGTCGGTGGTTCCGGACTGCTGGTGGCGTCATTCCGAGATTGTGGCCGAGCTCTATGCTCTGCAGCGGGCGGAGCTGGCCTCGTATGTGAGCGACGATCCGGGTTTCGGGCCGCTTGCATTTCACGAACGGCTGCCGCACTCCGTCGAGCGGTTGAGGATCCATACCCGGACTGCCGGTTGTGTCGGCCTGCAGGCGCACAAGGAGTCCGCAGTGAGAACCATGCGGCTCGACGCGCCTGAGTTCGTTGAGTGGCAGCCGGGTTCACACCAGGTCGGGGACGAATTCTGAAGTCATGCTGTTATCCCGACTCAGGACATGAACAAGTATCCCCGGGGTGGTCTCGGCCGGATCCCAAGAAGCATGAAGGGCGGCTGTCGTGGCCCCTGAATCTGAAGACGCATCGAGCGCGGTGGCGGCAGATGCTGCGCCGGGCCGGAGTGAATCGGGCAATTCTCGCATGACGTCCGAGGAGCGCATCTCTGCCTTGACGGATGGCCTCCACAGGATCCTGGAAAAGGCAGTTGAATCTCCGTCGCACTGGCAGGTGTTGCTGGACGCTTCTGCAACGTTGTGGCGATACTCGGGTGGCAATGTTGCGCTGCTCATGATGCAGATGGCCCAGCGCGGTACCGACGAACCGACTCTGGTGGCCGGGTACAAGGAGTGGGTCAGCCACGGTCGTACGGTGCTGAGGGGTGAGCATGCACTCTGGGTGATCGCACCTCGTACGGCGCCACTCCAACAGGTCACGCTTCCTGACGGTACCCGGCAGCGCATCCCTGCGGGTGAGAACGTGCCCCATGGCGCCGTCGACGATGGAAAGAAGACGGTCATCACAGGCTGGCGAGGCCAGGCAGTCTTCGACGTCTCACAAACACAGGGCACACCGCTGCTCGTTCCCCGCGGCTGGGCCGAGTCTGGGGTGGACGTAGCTGAGCTGTGCGGATCTCTTGCCGCGGTGGCGGGCAGCCATGGCTTCAACGTCGATGTGACAGACGCCCAGTATGGGCTGACGAGCGGCTTTACTGATTTCACCCATCGCCGGGTCCAGGTCGGCGCCTGGCTCAGCCCGAGAGCGCGTGCAGCTGTCCTTGCACACGAACTTGGACATGTGCTGCTTCATGGTCCCGATGATGCGATCGGCCGGCTGTATGGCAGCAGCGCAGATCATCGGGGACTGGCTGAGGTGGAGGCCGAATCCGTGGCTTACACGGTGCTTAAGGCCCACGGGATCGACCGCGGGCCCCAGTCCGCGACCTATCTCGCCGGATGGGCTGATGCCGTAATCCATGCGGAGCAGGACGCGATGGCCCACGACGCCGGACGTAGGCTCCCGGCGTCCCGTGCGGATATTGCGAAGTCAGTACTCGGACGGGTCACTGCTGCCAGCAAGGGGATTCTTGAGATCACACACCCGCCGGGA
Organism: Arthrobacter sp. P1_B11; assembly: GCF_056406715.1. Lineage (NCBI taxonomy): Bacteria > Bacillati > Actinomycetota > Actinomycetes > Micrococcales > Micrococcaceae > Arthrobacter > Arthrobacter sp. P1_B11. The sequence continues at coordinate 20,577 of NZ_JBFTZQ010000004.1, read as the reverse complement.
TTTGGCGGCAAGATCACGAGCGCCGACGCACAGCTGAGCCCATCAGCGTCCTATGCGGGCCTGGATGCGCCTTTGCGGTCAGCGGACGGACCTGTATTGGCCGGGCCGTGAGCCCGACTGGCAACAAGTTGTCCGGTGGGAGAGTCCCGCCGGCTTTGGAAAGGACAAGAACCATGGGCACTAAGATCCCGATCAGCATTGCCGGCAACCTAGTTGCCGATCCCGAACTCAGCGTAGGCGAAAGCGGAGTGGCTCACGCCAAGCTCCGGGTCGCCGTCAACCAGCGAATTCAGGGCGCGGACGGTACCTGGCAGGACGGCGAACCCGTCTTCCACAATGTCTCTGCATTCCGTGCGCTGGCGGAGAACTCGGCGAGTTCACTGCGAAAGGGCGACCCGGTCACCGTGGCGGGCGAGCTGGAATTTCGTTCGTATGAGAAGGACGGCGAACGCCGCGAAGCCCGGCGCATCGTCGCCGACACCATCGGACCGGACCTCCGCTTCGGCACTACGGTGTACCAGCGCATGTCGCACCCGCCGGTTGCGGCGCCGGATGCTGGAGTGCGTRCGAACCTTGAATCGCCCGTTGCGGCCGAGGCTGTTGCGCCGGCCTACAACCTCACCTCCAAGAGCCCGGTGGTGGTGCCCCCTTTCGGGGCCGCGGCGGGGAATGAAATGAGTTTCTAAAAGCTATAGGGGCCGTCCGCATGGCGGGCGTGAGGCATTTGCCAAAGCGGGTTGGTGAGCGGCATAACCAACTCGCTTCTCCGTTTAATGAGCGCCGGAGTGCCTTGGCCGCTCCTTTCAGAAAGTACACGCTAGAAGCACGACTGTCGTCGTCGCCGAGGGTGCGTGCACGCTAACTCCACCGAGGAGGAGGTGCTTCAATCATGACGTGTACCTGAACGACACCCGTGGCCGCGTGGACGGCATAGGTAAGCACCATGGAACTAGCCAAAGATGGTGCGAATGCTCGTGCCGCCATTTACACCCGAGTATCCAAGGACCTCACCCTTGAGCGGCTTGCCGTCACCCGTCAGCTCAAGGATTGCCTCGCGTTGGCAAAGCGCAAAGGCTGGCGCGTCCTGGATGAGAAGTTCGAGGACAATGACATTACGGCTGCTGGTGGAAAGGATCGTGAGGCCTATCTCCGACTGAAGGCTCGCATGGAAGCCGGAGGCGTGGATGTCGTGGTTGTCTACTCGGCTGACCGCCTCCATCGCAATCCACGTGAACTCGAGGACTGGATTGATCTTGCCTCAGCGACCGGCATAAATATCCACTCAGCCACTAACGGCCACATCGACCTGAGTAACCCAGACGGGAGGACCCTCGCCCGGGTGGTTACGGCATTCGCCGCTGGAGAGGTCGAGAAATCCCGGATGAGGCTCCTCAGAAAGCATCAGGAGCTTGCCGAGGCCGGCGCCTGGCCGGGGCAGCGGTGCTACGGGTACACGGCAGAGGCGCAAATCGTGCCTGAGGAAGCGGCCATCATTCGTGAGATGGCAGCCCGTGTATTGCACGGTGAGGGCCTAAACGCGATTGCAAAGGATCTCACAGCCCGGGGCATCCCAACGTTCGGTGGTGCGTCTTGGAGGGCCGCGAGTATTCAGAACATACTCAAGGCACCTCGCATAGCCGGATTGCGCGTACACCGGGGCAAAGTGTCGGCCAAGGGGCAGTGGGATGGCATCGTTTCGGAGGAGACCTCGGCCATGCTCCGGGCCAGGTTCGCGCCAGGCCGCTCCAACGGAACCAGAGGCGGTGCCCGCAAACACCTTCTGACGGGCCTGCTCGTTTGCAGCAAGTGCGGCACCGGCATGGTCAAGTGCGTTAATGGGCGGTCGAAGAAGGAGAGCTATCGCTGCCCAAGAAACGAGGGAGCAGCGGCCTGCGGAGGAACGACGATCGTGGCCGCCGAAACAGAGGCTTGGCTGGCTGAGGCTGCGTTTCAGTTTCAGGACGCAAAGGTTGTCGGCCAGACCGAAGCTACCTCAGAGTGGCTGGAGCAGACCGGGGCGCTCGATGCCAGACTGGAAGAAGTAGCGTCAGATTATGCTATTGGCACGATCAGTCGTTCTGAATGGCAGGCGGCACGCGCCGCTGTCGCGCGGGCGAAAGCGGCCCTGCCTGTGCCGATCGTTAGGCCGCGGGAACTCACGACTGGGGCAATGCTTCGAAGCGCGTGGGACAGCATGGCTACTAGCGTCCGACGAGCCGTTCTGGACGACATCTTCGTGAAGGTTGTGGTTATGCCCCGACGGCAAGTCACGGGTCCCAAGTCCTTCGATTCTGAGCGTCTCGTTCCGGAGTGGCGGCTGTAACGCAGAAAAGTGACCGCCGCCAGCGTTCGGGCCGCATAGGGCTTTTATGAAGCTCGAAGCAGAAGAAGTCATTGAATGGATTGCCCGCACCAGGAAGGCGCAGGGTCTCAGCGGCACCGTCACGCTCGACCCCGCTCTTCACGCTCGGACGGTGGCGGCTGTAGAACGCGCGCAACAACAAGAGAGGGACCAATTGGCGGAGGGTGCCTGACGCCGCCCCCTAGACGCTGCTAAGGATGCTCGACCCAGACTGGCAAGTCGGCGAGTTGCGGTATCTGTGGATCACCACCGGGGGAAGGTGGCACCGGGGAGAGGTTGCAGCCAAACCCGGTGGCGCAGCGGAGACCCAGCGCAAGTAGTAGTCGAAGCGTGCACCTCTTGTGCCGAGAAGCCGCGGGCAGAATAATCGGGCGCGGACGGCATCGAGCCGTTCACGCACACATGCCGGCCGTCGGCCGCCTGAGCCCTCTGGGCGTGGTCGACCAGATCCAGACATCGCTGTGAGAGGTGACTTGGATGTCTACGTTGTCCGCAAGAAAGAAGACCGACGGCGGGGTGCTTCCTCAGCCCCGTCCTATCGAAACCGTGTCAGCAGTCACTCCACAGGCAGGAACGAAACGGGGTGCGGCGAAGGGACTTCCATCCCTAAAATCTGGCGTGCAACATGATCGAGGGGAGACTTTCGGCCGTTCACCTGGGGCCGCAAGCGTCACGGTCGAATCGGGGCATTCCCGTCGACCAGTAAAGAGCCTTACGGCTCACTCAATCACGGCTCTTGTCCCTGTGCTGGGACGGGACGGTGTGCCGCTCATGCCGGCCCACCCAGCGCGCGTGCGGGCGCTTCTCCGCTCCAAGCGGGCGGTAGTCGCTTCGCGTGTTCCATTTGTGATCAGGTTGAAGGACAAAACTACAGCGGACGGAACTGCCCTCGTGCAGGAATTGGGGCTTGGTATCGACCCAGGCTCGAAACGCACAGGGCTGGCTGTCTTCGCCACTGGAGCGGCCAGCAAGACCCGTCGTGGTCTGTTCGCAGCCGAAATCGTGCATCGATCCAGCGACATCACTCGACATATCCGCGCGCGTTCTCGACACCGACATGGTCGCCGCCAGCAGGTGCGATACCGCCGACCTCGTCACGCGCATCGATCAAAGCCCCGCGGATGGCTGGCCCCATCACTTCAGCACAGGGTTGATGGCATTGTGTCGATGGTCGACAAGATGCGGGGGTGGTTTCCACTAACATCTATCGTCCTAGAGTTGGCGCGTTTCGACATGCAAAAAATCGAGGACGCCGAAATCAAAGGCATTGAATACCAGCAGGGCGCCTTGTGGGGATTTGAGCTCAGGGAATATCTTCTGACCAAATTCCAACACCAATGCGTTTATTGCGATGCCAGGAATGTTCCCCTAAATATGGACCATCTGGAGGCGAAATCACGGGGCGGGTCGAATCGCCTTTCAAACCGAGTTTTGGCGTGTGTCAGATGCAACGATGCTAAAGGCAGCCTTCCGGTGGAAGACTTCGTTAAGGATCCCGTACGTCTGGCTAGGATTCGGGAATGGGCTCGTCTGCCGTTGCGTGATGCTGCCGCAGTAAACTCGACCCGCCGGGCACTTTGGCTGGCGATGTGTAAAACGGGCCTCAGCGTTCATACAGGATCGGGCGGCCGAACAAAGTTCAATCGTGCCCGGAACGGGCTCGAGAAAACGCATTGCACCGACGCGCTGGCGGTCGGCGAGGCGGATTGCATCGCTACTTACCCCAAGGCGGTTCTGGTCGCCCGTCAAACGGGTAGAGGGTCATACGCGCGAACCCGATCCGACCGCTTCGGGTTCCCCCGGCTAATACTTCCAAGGCGCAAAGCCGCCTACGGATTTGTCACCGGCGACACCGTTCGGGCTGTCATTGCGACCGGCAAATATGCAGGAAGCTACATTGGAAGAGTGTCCATCCGGAGCAGCGGGCGATTTGCCGTTAGGACAGCTAGTAGCATGGCTCCTTCCGTGAGGCATGAGTACTGCTCCCTACTTCAGCGTGGGGCAGGATGGTATTTCGAAGGCACCTAAAACACCCCCCGGCCCCCTGCCGGGACTCCCAAAACTTAGCCATGCCTTGGAAAAATACCCGGATATGTCAGAAAGGGGAGCGAAGGCAGCCGCGGGTACTCTCACTTCAGGGCTGATACTAATTTTTTTCCGTGGTTACCGAGATTTCCGGTTATTTTTCAGGCGCTGGTGTCCATGCTGGGGCCGCTTGCCGCCCACAGCTTGGGGTGGTCAGCATTACTATGCCGGAGCGCCACTTATGTGCAGCGGCTCTAGACGCAGGGGTGGCGAGCCAGGCCATACAAGCACACCGTTGCCGTTCTTAGAGTGCTCCATGTTCAGCACGTCCACGCGCGTCACCCCTCCGATCTTACCGACCAGTTCGTGAATGCGCCGCTAATGCCAATGCCCACAAAAAAGCATGCGGGACAACCAGGGTGTCGACAACCTGACGTAACAGCTCGCGTGTTTGGTTTGCTCTTTCGGCGATTTCGGGTCGAAGTTCGAAGTCCCCCTTGATCGGTACCCCCGCGGGCGCGTCGTAGGTTATCAGGAGGTCCAGGGGTCCACCGTCCATGAGATTCTTGGCATCCTTCAGTGTGGGGTCCTCGTTGGCCCACCAATCTTTACCTTCAACCCTGTGCTCATAGTCCACGCTGAAGGCGCCCCCTAGGGCACCGACCACGAGCCCCTCGATTATGGTCCGCCCACCGCGGGGAAGAACACGGATGTTGGATCTGACGCCAGCGGCCCATGCTCTTCAATCGGCAGAGTAGAAGCATACGCAGTATTGTTGTGGTGCCAACTGAAACCACGATTGTCAGGGCGAGATCTGCCAGATAAGTGTTGAGTTTAGCCTCGTAGCGACCACGTTTGGCCCAGGCCAGTCCAAGCCGAAGTCGCCCACATGAAGATCAGTCCGGGGCCCCTTCCCGGCCTGCCGAGCGGACCGCCGCTATGGCCCAGCCAAGGTCCCCTTGCGAGTCACCAAATATGGCGATGGGCCGCGAGCTCTGCATTTCACCAGCATACGGACATCTTCAGCGAAGGTTGCGCTGTGCTGATCGTTGCGAGAGCGAACAGAGACGAAGCTGCCCTGCTCATCTAGGCTTCGACGCATCTTCACCACTACCCATACGCGTGCCCTCCATTGCGTGAAGAAAGTTGGGACCTTCATGCCCAGTCCCTGGATCGCTTCTCGGCATGGCCTGGAAACCTGCTCCCGCCATCGCGCTGTCGTCGTGACCTCGCCGCATAGGGAGGTCTGAGGGGCGGGTTGGAGCGCATGGTTCCTGGTTCGGTGGCCGTGGTTGGGTCGCTGAAGTGACCGCTGTCGTKRATCTCGCCGCATAGGGAGGTTCGAGGGGCAGGTGGCAGCGCGTGGTTCCTGGTTCGGTGGCCGTGGTTGGGTCGCTGAACTGACCGCCGTCGTGAATCTCGCCGCATAGGGAGGTTCGAGGGGCAGGTGGCAGCGCGTGGTTCCTGGTTCGGTGGCCGTGGTTGGGTCGATGAACTGACCGCCGTCGTCGATCGAACTGCATAGAGCCGACCAGGACAGGTCGAGCTTCTGCCGGCCTGCCCCTCTGCCCATCGTCACTGCTGGTGTTGCAGTGACCTGCCAGAATCCGTTCTTCCACAAGGGCGGATTTGATTCACGAAAGGTCGACGCGAGTTGAACCGCAACGTTATTACTAGCCTTGAGACCGCCATAGAGGCGTTGGATGCCCTTGGTCTCAAATACAGACGCCGTAACAATGAGATTCAGTGCCAGTGCCCCGCTCCTGCTCACACAGACCAGGAACCAAGCTGCCAGATAACCCTGGCTTCAAGCACCGATCAGGGCGTCGTGGTGAACTGCTTCGCGGGTTGCCATTGGCAAGACATCAAACACGCACTCGAAGCAGCCCTCGGACATCGGGAAGCCTCCTGGAACGCCCGTGGCCGCGCCCAACCCACAATAGCTACCCCGGCCAAACCGGCAGCCATGCAGAAAGCCAAGGTTGACCACGGCCGGCCCGTCGAGCAGGCCAGGTACAACTTTCGTTTCGAAGACGGATCCGTGGCCTTCACCAAAGTCAGGTTGGCCTATCCGAATTCGCCCAAACCCGCACACAAGGAATTTCGTTACTCGGCAAGGGACTCAGCGGTGCTGAAAAACCTGAAAGCAGACGGCGCCGTGCCCGTCTACAACCTGCCCGACCTCAAAAGGTGCATCGCGGCCGGCGAAGGCGTTCTGGCTGGCGAGGGCGAGAAGGATTGCGATACGGCAAAGAACAACGGCCGTACGATGATCTGCGGACATGCGGGCGCCGGCCAGCGTCTCCCAAGCGAGTACGCCTCCCAGCTCCGTGGTCTGCGGCACCTGACCATCGTTCCGGATGCAGATGAACCGGGATACCAGCATGCCCTGAACTGGATGGCCCTCGCGAAGGAAGCCGGCGTTCCCTTCACTGTGGTTCGCACGCCGCTGGAGACCAAAGGAGCGGATCTCACCGACCACTTTGAAAAGGGCCTCGGATGGGGCGACCTGCTCGATGTAACGGAGGAGTTCCAGAAACGGGCGGACCCGGGCTGGACGCCTCCGGCGGAGGTAGTCACGCTCGCCGAGTGTGAGGGCGCATACCGGAAATGGATGAGCTCCGCTTACGACATGTCTGTCGTGCACGCGAATCTTGCCGTCCGGGCAGCGCACGAGCTGAAGGGTGAACCGGTCTGGCTCTTGACTGTTGCCGGATCGGCCAGCGGAAAGACCGAGGGAATCGCTCCCTTGGCCGCTACCCCGAACACGGTCATGGTGTCAGAAATTGCGTCGCCGGGGGCCCTGCTGTCTGGAACCAGCAACTCTGAACGCTCAAAGGACGCGACAGGAGGGCTGCTGAAGCAGATCGGAGCCCAGGGAACCCTGATCCTGAAGGACTTCACCTCCATTCTCTCGATGGGCAGCGACGCGCGGACGGCCGTTTTGGCGGCCCTGCGGGAAATCTACGACGGCTCCTGGAACCGGCTTGTGGGAACGGACGGGGGAAAGTCGCTGAGCTGGGCAGGCCGCATCACTCTGATCGGCGCGACGACCACCACCTACGACCGGCACCACAGTGTGATCGCCGCCATGGGAGATCGTTTCGCGCTTATCCGGATGGACTCCCGCGCCGACCGTCGGGTCAAAGGAATGCAGGCGCTCATGAACACGGGCCATGAAAAGCAGATGCGGGAGGAGCTCAGCAAGGCGGCCGCGGGTGTCATCGCAGGCATGGATAAGAACCCTGCGCCTCTCGATCAGGATGAACTCATTGTCCTGTTTGAAGCAGCTGACTACGTCACCATGGCTCGTACACCGGCTGAACGGGATTTCAAGGGCGAACCGATGGAGGCAAACGATCCAGAGTTGTCGGCGCGGTTCGTTAAGATGCTTCAGCAGATCGTCCTCGGCGGAAGCCCAATCGGAATGCACCGGCGGGACGCCATGCTTCTGGCTCTTCGCATAGCCCACGACAGCATTCCGCCTGTGCGCCGCATGGTGCTTGAAGCCGTTCACAGGAAGCCGTTCAGCCGAACCGCGGACGTCATCGAGGCGACGCAAATCCCCCGCACTACCATCGACAGAATGCTCCAGGAACTCGCCCTGCAGCGCATGCTGAAGAAAAGCCAGGGGGTTCGCCACGACGGGACCGAGGGAGGCCGGTGGCAGTACTGCCTTGCCGACGGCATCGACCCGAATGCCGTAACGCCAGCAGCGTTTGCTGGGAAAAAGTACCCGGGAACGTCAGAAGGGGGACTGGCGGAGGTCCCGGAGGTTGTCGTTCCGAACGACGGTGTTAATTTCTCTTCCGTGGCTACAGAGATTTCCGGTGATTTTTTCGGTCCAGCGTTCGACCTCACCTCGCAGGAAGCGCCCAACGACATCCGTGTGCCAAGGCCTGCGAATGTTCAGACGTTGTTCCCGATCGATGACATCGAAGCCGAAACCTGCGACGAGCACCTCGTCGCGCCGCCTATGGTCATCCGGCACTGCACCGCGTGCCAGGATCTCCGGCAGGGGAACGCAGCATGAGAGGGCTCACCTATACGGAGCGAGAGACCGGTTACCCCTGCTTCGCAACGTACGAGGAGAGCTTCTGGGGAGCCTTCAGGACAAAGGTCTCCGACCCGACAGGCTACTACCCGGGCCCGGAAGGACTGTTTCCGGACTTCGAGACGTACGAAGAGCTCTTTGCTGCTGCCGAGCAGGCAGCCCAGTCAGACCCGCGGGAGTTCCGGACGCTGGTCTTCCACCCACACACCGACGCCCGTGTGCTCAATTTGCTGTGGGACCACACCAAGACCCAGCCGCCGGCGGATGCCCGGCGGAACAGGCACAACATCGTGGAATCCTCGGCCACTACGGAACGTCTTCTGGGCAGGTTCTGGCGGGAGACGGACGACCCGTGGATCAGGGAAAAAGTGCTGAAGTCACCGAACTGCACTGGACGTTTCCTGCTGCTTGCCATGCAGGCGACGGACGACGTATCGCTCAAGACAACGCGTGGTTGGACTATGCCCGAGTTGGCGCGGATGATCCTGGCCGAGCGACGCGCCGCCATTCAGCCGGTCAGTCCGGCCGCGGCCGCGTAGGGCCGGTATCTGGCACAAATGGTTACCGGGCCTCGAAAGACGGTCCGCGCCCGGCTTGGATCCGGGGCGTACACTCTGGGCCGGCGGATGAGTCCTCGTAGGGCGATCAGCCGTTGCTGACGCTTCCCGGAGCGCCAAGTGGTAAAGCTACGAGTCGGCGGCAGGCCAGCAAATCGATTCCCCTCGCGGCCCTGCGCCCAGCACGTGCCCGAACCGGCTGATAGCCTGTGACCGTTTAGGACGCAGACAAGGGAGAAATGGAATGCCCAGCAGGGGGAAATGCCAAGATTGGTGCGAGCTGCAGGACGATTATGCCGCGGGCTACTGCCGTGCAACACCAGAGCTTTTCGAAGATGAGTCTGCTGTGACGCCTGCGTTCTTCTCGAACAGCGGCCCAAAAACTGTCGCACGACTCGTGTTCGAAGCAACTCAGGATGACGAGGACGAACGCCCGGTCATGAATATCAACTGCTGGGAGGCGGACGGTGATGAGCCGGTAGCCGTGCTCTATACCGACATTGACGATTTGAAGAAGATCCATTCGAGGCTGGGCGCCGTTTTGGAGACATTCGCATGAACTCCAAGATCGAGAAAATCGGTAGGACTGGTTGGGCCTTGCGTTGTCCGATACATGGGCTCGTTGCCAATGAAAACGACCGGAGCCTAATTGAAGACATGCAGCGCCGGCACGATGAACATTGCCCCGGACAGGAAGATTGACCTCAACTCCGGGTTCTACACGTCGCAACCTGGCCGGTGATGGCAGCGGTGGGCGTCAGGGAGCGCGTGAAGGCCGCCTAATTCGCGGCCACGTACTGCTGCACGATCGTCTCCGGCACGCGGCCGTGAGGGTTGATGTCGCGGCACTGTGCAACTGCCTAGGCGCGGATGTCTTTGGTGGCCGGCCCGCCGGTGCGTGTCTCGTTGGTAGTCTGCTTGCGGCCGCCAATATGGCGCGCCTTCTCGGCGAAACGGCCAAGAATGGAGCGCAGCTCTTCCGCATTCTCATCGCTCAGATCCAGCTAGAGGCTACCAGCCTTGATCCGCGGAGACGCACCTGGAAGGCGTGTCATCAGTGTTGGTTCATGTTGGACACGTTGCCCGCCAGACCGCTGTGAAGGCGAAGTACAAGCTGTGGGTCACTCAGACCGGAAATGACGCGATTGCGGGAATCCTGAAGGGCTGCAAGTAACAGTTCCCGCCGCGGTGTATCTTCATCGAGTGGGTACGCGGACCTGTCGGACCCGTAGTCCGAGAGGAAGCAGTGCAATGCTCTTTGCCCGCAATTTGTCCGTTGTATCAGTCGTGGGAATTACCCTGCTTGTGTCAGGGTGCGGTGGTGGCTCCTCCTCGATGTCGCAAGCGTCTTCCGCCCCTGCTGCGGCCGAAACCGCGGTCCCTGCCGAACCAGCCGGAATCACCTACGAGCTGACGTGTTACTCGGAAGACGGCGACCCCACGTTATACGCCGACCTCGAAGAGGCGTGGTCCGAGCCCAACAACAGTTGCGGTGCTGACTACGTGAGCGGGGAGCCGAGCGAAGGTGAGCTAGCTGCCATCGAGGTCTACGGATACGCTGACGATCCCAGGTACCTGGATTTCCTCTACGGGCCTTGCGCTGAGACAGCCGGGAAGTACATCACCGAGCCCCTCAGGCCGGATGAAGTCAAAATGATTAAGGGTGCCCTCATGGTGTGCCCCGACCACCCGAAGCGGGCGCAGCTTGAAGCCAACATCAAAGCCGGCCTCGCCAAGGAGGCGGCTGACGACGCAGCCATCGCCGCAGAAATAAAGGCCAACGACAAAAATGAAGCCGAACGGGCCAGCGGCAAGTACGTTGATGACGGCAAGTTCCTTGTCGGCAAGGACGTCGTCCCGGGTACGTGGCAGTCGCAAGGGGCGAAGGTCGAGGAGTGCTACTGGGAGGTCTCCGACGCGCAGGGCAACATCATCGAGAACAACTACATCAACGTTGCTCCTCAGTTCACGATCCAAGTCCCGGCAACGGCCGCCGGCTTCACGGTGAGTGGTTGCACCTTCCGCTGGATCGGCGCGTAGGCCACGCCTTTCTTGCCAACCACGCGGGATGGATCAGACACGCACGCCCCTTGGACAGCAGCTCGTCGAGCGCCTCCTGCGGCTGATGGCGGGGCGGGGCGGCTGTTCACGATCCGTTTGGGCGGGGCGGTCCGCTGGTGGCCCGTTGCTGGTCCACGGGTGGTCCTTTAGTGGTCCATTCAAAATGGTCCGGGTGTCCGTCGCGGGCGAAGGTTGCCTCGGGTCAGGGGTGGACCACCTGATGGACCGCTGTACGGACCGGGGTGGACCACTTGATGGACCGCTGTGCGGACCGGGGTGGACCACTTGATGGACCGCTGTGCGGACCGGGGTGGACCACTTGATGGACCGCTGTGCGGACCGGGGTGGACCACTTGATGGACCGCTATAAGGACCACGTGATGGACCAGTTGCCGCTGAGGGGTGACAGTACGGGGCATCCGCCGACGGTGGTGACCATCACCTAGGTTTCGATACCTCAACTTGCAGCGGAAGGAATGGAGGCCGCTCGGGGCGCCGTATGTTGATTTCCTCGAATCCCTCGGGGTGGATAACCCGCCTGGCCATCTCATCGCGGAGCCGGGGGATGACCTCGTAAATCTGCAGCTCTGGCCGCGCACTGATGAGACGGAGTGGGTGGCAGAAGTTCTAGCACGTTGATGACGCGCAACAGTAGGCTGGGCACGTGGCCAACTCGCTGCCGTCCGGACCTATACACGTAATCGTGCATGCTCCTGCAGCGTGGTGGCAGATCGTTGCCGCCCTGGGCCCCTATGCGGTTCTGCTCGTTGCTGAAATCTGGTGGTGTATCGAACTGAATAAGGACCGGAGGCGAACAGCGGCCGAGCTCCGGGAGCTCTCCGACAATCCGCGAGTGACCGGAGGCAGACAACGCTCATGAACGAGGGCGCCAAAGCTGGATGAGTCCTCGCCGTTGGGCGGGCTAGGCTCGAGACGGCTGAAGGAGAAAACCCCCTTTGGTCTTCGCGAAGATATGGAAAATCTGTTCGGCGGTTAGACCAGTCGAAAAGCCTTCGGGCCAGCGAGACCTGGCCGGCCCAATGCGCTTCGCCTCTCGCTAGCAGCCATCCGAAATCGTCGTTTGCCTACGCCACTGAGAACCGAGGACAACGTGGATACCGCTGAATGGGCCCTTGAGCTAACCGACACATTGACACACTCGGGTCATGGACTAGCGCAGGTGACGGTGGCAACCTTCCGGGATGTGGCGTACAGGGACGAAATAATTGAATCAGCCATGACCGTCACGGCGGCTGCGAGCTGGCCACTCTACGAACTCTCAGCAAGGAGCGTGGAGCCCGACCCGGCAGTATTGCCTGAATCGGGTTTCGTTATTCTGCGCGACGTAGACGCGCCCCTTCCAATGGCCGTTCCCGTGCTTATTGGCGCCTTCCAGCATCTTGTGCAAAGAGACCTCCCTGTCGGGCTGCTCGTTGTTGCGACGACGCGAGGGATCAGGGCGCTTCGACTCCATCAGGGCTTGGGTTTCCTCAGCCGCGCGGAAACCCTGACTCAAACCTAAGCATGTCGTAGGCAGGCGACTGCTTCCAGTGGGCTGGGATTCCTCGCAGGCCAGTCCAGACGCCGCTTGACGCGTTTCCGGCTATGAACGCCATAAAACGCTTCAGCCCGACCAAGGCCTGACTTCTCACCGTCGGCGGCTTCTATACCTGCAACCCCGGCACCAATAGCTGCTCAACAGCGGGCACGCCCGCGTCCGTGACGCAGAGGCAGCAGGAACGCCGGAAGCACCAACTGGGTCCCCGTCGACGTCGATCTGGGGGACCACTTCGCTCCCGGTCAACAGGGTGCTGCAGTTGCGAGTTACCGTGGGCTGCCTGAGCGTGCGTTGGATGTCATCGGTCTTCAGGGATCTGTGGAGCGTAGCTTCCGAGATGCCGCCCCTGCAAGGACGTTCTTGGGGCATCCTCAAAACGGTGAAGGTTCGATCGCGGTGCCTACCCGGGGGTTTAGTCGCCGTGGATGAGGAGCGGTTCGATGCGCAGCGGCGTGGTGCCGGGCCAGGCGAGCACACCGTTTCCCGCGTGGCTGCCCTCCATGTTCAGCACATCAACCCTGGTCGAGCGGCCGTCGGGATGCGCAATTTGGTGGACGACCCGTTGGTGCCAGTGCCCCGCAAAGACGTTGGGCACACCGGTCCGGTCCACAACTTTCCGCAGTAGGACCCTGGTCCTGTCCGCATATTCGACAAGGTCCGCCGGCAGGTCAAACGAGCCCCGCACCGGCACCCCCATAGGCACGTCATGGCATACCAAGATGTCCAAGTCGCCGCCGGCCATCAGCTTTTCGGCCTGTTCGACGGTGGGTTCTTCATCGGCCCACCATGTCTTGCCTTCCACCCTCCACTTCTTGTCGACTGACAGGGCACCGCCGAGCCCGCCGACTCGAAGGCCCTCAATGATCGTGCGCCCTCCCTTGGGCAGGATCTTGATGTGGCTGCGCCAGATGATGAGGCCATCGTCTTGAACATCTAGCTTGTCGATGTTTGAGAGGCAATCGTGGTTGCCGGGTGAAGCCACGAGTTCCACCCCGCGTTCGGCCAGAGCGCTGTTCAGTCTCTGCTCGTACCGGCCGCGCTTGGCACCAGGCCAGTCGAGCCCCACGTCCCCGACATGGATGAGCGTGGAGACGCCGTCGCGTGCGGCTGACTTCACGGCCTTAATCGACCATCCGAGATCACCGTGCCAGTCGCCCACCACACCCAGCACCGGCAGACCGTTTGGCTTATTCACTTCCGGCCACTTCCAACTCTTCAATGCTGACCACGGGAGAAGTCATCCTTAAAGTGGCAATGTGGTCCTCACGCACTTGGATGTAATAACGGGCGGATTCTCCGACGACGCAGTGCTCGATCATGTGCAGGTCGACGGCCTCGCCGTCGCGACGAAGCTTGGAGAAGCCTGCCTTCAAGAAGTCAGTGAGCGGTGCAGTGGCTGCCATCGACCGGTGCAGTGTCCTGGCATTCATATCCAGCAGGTACTGGCTGCCCGTGGCCGTGGTGACGAGGTACCGGCCCTTGTCATCATTGCTTAGCTTCTGCTTCATGGGGGCCAGTGTAGCCATGGGGTCTGACTGTTTTTGGAGGCAAGAAGGCAGCCCTGCACCTACCGATCTCCATCTTTCGGCCGGAAGTAGCGCTTCCTGCTTGGGCCGCCGGCACCGCCCTGGATGTGCTCCTCCTTTTCTGCAGCGCGATGAAGTCGAGCCGGTTGGCCGGTCCAGATGACAGCTTCGCCGTCGACCACGCAGCACAGTGGGACGTGCTTCCGAGATGCTTCGATGACGTCAGGGAAGTAGCCGGTTAGATCTGTGCCTTGGTCGGGAGCTGGACGGATTCGGGGCCATTTACAGCCGCAAATAGTCTGTAGAAATCCCCGAATCGCTCGAGGCAGTGCCGCGAACCCTGCCGAGGCTTCTCCTCTATAAATTTGATGTAGCGCCGAGAGCATGTCGGATTGCCAGGCACAAGCGTTCCGGTTTCTCCGAGGCGGACCGGTGCTCGCTATCGGTGCTTCTTTTGTATGCGGCTGCTCGTCGGAAGCGACGGCGGTTTTTCAGAACTTTCTCCCAAAAACTTTGGGGTGGTCCGATGCTTGCGGCATCCAGGCGCGACGGCATTCCAAAGCGAAAAACGAATTGCTTCAAACCGCGACAAGGAAGAGAACCGGGAACGGCCGGCCGCAGGCGACACCAGCGGTGGAGCAAAAATCCAGACGGAATATCAACAGCCCGGGGCGCAGCCCCCAATCATCACGATGGTGAACGTGACAATGAGCAACCGACGGCGAAACCGGGGGAAATGCAGCAGCCAAGGAACAAATCGAAGAACGAGCCGGAGGTGAGACGGACACCACTGGCCGCGCGCAGCGCGGATGCGGAGCGCAGCACGAACCACAAAACGGACGACAAGACGCAGCCGCGGCGCAAAGCGTGCCGCGGAGCGCGCGGCAGCCGACCGCGGGCCAGGAAACAAAAAGAAGGACCACGACGCGGTAACCGGACGATGAACGATGAGGTCAGCGATTCGGAAAACACGAAGGGACGAGGGGCGCAGCCCCGAGTCCTCTTAATATGCCCAACCGCCAGCTGCCACCGCTCGTTTCGCTCGACGGCCCTTCGGATTTTTTCACACCGGGTCAACGGCTACCGCCGGCCCAACACAGCGCACCGCCTGACGGCGGCGCGGGAAAGGTGGCAGCTCCGGTCCGGGGCGTGCGGGTCAGAGCACTTTCACTGGGATGAGGTCATACGTGGTATCGCAGCCTAGGCGCGGCGGCGTGTGCTCAATCCCGTACAGCTGATCAGAGATGCCCTGGTCCGGCTTGGCGGCGACGATACGAATCCGGGGGAGAGGGGTCGGGGCGTTGTCGGGCTGGACGAACGGTGGCTTCTGCGGAATCGTCCAACGGCCGGAGCTGTCGCGGGTGACGGGCACCGGGTGGCAGCGGTCGTTGACTCCGAAGCAGGCGGACACGGACGTGCCGGCGGGCAGCGCCGCGAGGTCGAGCTCTACCGGGCCCAGGTTGACGAAACCGATGGCGGGGCAGGCCGTCTGCGTGCAGCCGGACGTGGCGAGCACCAGCGACGGAAGCATCGCCAGCAACAGTCTTGGAAGCCACCTGCCCTTCACGGCGTCAGCGTAACGCTGTCCCGACTAAAAAGCAGTGCTTGACCGGATGGACGAACATCGGCGAGCTCAGGGGCGGCGAGTCCGACTCCTGGCTGGGCACAGCGGGCGGCCCGGTTCAGCGCTGCCTTGGCTTGGGCGATCGCCTGGCGCGCCACGCGGAGGGCTTCCGCCTGGCTATTGGTCGGTCCGGCTCCGTCGCGTCAGTCGGAGCGGAGTTCGTCCCAGACATCGCCGAGCATCGCGTACGCGTTGGAGCGCATCTCATCGAAGGTCGGCAGTGGTTCAGCCATGGATCCTCGTCTCGTGTCGGTATGATTCCGCTGGGGCAAGACCAGCCTCGGGGCGTCGGCCGCCATCACCTCCGGACCAGAGCCGGCACCGAACGCACGGTCGATGCCTTGACGCTCGTTCTTCCAGGTGCCGTCTTGGTAATACGTCTCGATGTCGCCTTGTGCCACGATGTGCCTTTCGGTCGGAAACGCTTACGCTCGTCACGATACGGAAGGCTCGGTCCGGCGTTCAGGATCGACGGCGCGAGGAGCCCCGCCTCGTTGTCTTGCGTCAGGGATTACCGCCGGACGCACCGGATTGTGGCAGGGGACCGCTACGGCACCCTCAAGGTCCGCGTGATCGGGTCCAAGTCCGGCTACACCACGGTTACCAAGTACTCGGGGCTCACCATTCGAATCTCCTGACGCAGGAAGTCCGGCACGGCTATTTCAGCAATAACCGTCTGAACCAAGGGGAGCTCATGGCCAGGGAGGAAACGGGCAGCCCCTTTCAGTGCGCTGCGGCGGGGCTGAAGAACGCCTTCGGGTTATCGGCTCCAAGGAGATCCCGATGGAACAAGATGGCATCGACGGGGTGAGTGTCTACGAACAGGACGGCCACGGAGGGGGAGTGCACCACCGTGAACCGGGTAGCTCCCTCAAGCCAGGACATCATGCCCGTGTAGTCCTCAACGACGAGTCCGTCGCCCAGGAGACCACGATTCGCGAGCAGCTCCTCGACTGCTTGCCACTCCCAGTCCATGAGCTCATTGATCGCTGCTTCCACCGCTGGAACGCTCATATCTTGATGGTGGCACCGGGCACCGACAAACAGCGGGAGAGCAGCGGGCGTGTCGTGAGGCGGCGGCCTTGGGGGATCAGTAGGCGCTGGAGAAGACCGGAGCCTGCGCGGCACGGCGGGAAGCGTCCGGGTCCCGCACCACTGGAGCCTTCACGACATCGGGGTTCGAGAAGGCCACGCGGTGGGTCTCAGTAGTGGTTTCGCCCGTCGCCGGGTTCACCGGTGTTTCGGTTGTGGTTGTCATAGCCATCATTTCTACGCCATGACCGGGCAACGGTACCAACCGACGCGCGGCCTACCGATCGGCTTTCTTTGAGATGAGCGCTTCGCCCTTGGAGCCCACGGCAGGCCATTGAGGCGGCTGCTGGAAATCTTTACGCCATGCCTCGACCCGCAGCATCGCCAGGAGCCGCCATGTGTTGTCCTCGTCTTCGGTGTCGTCGTCGGGGTTGTAGGGGCCAGCGGACAGGACCAGCAGAGGCCAGGTCCGGTCCATGCTGATGCCGTCCAGAGACACGAGCGTCTCCAGGCTCGTCGCCCTGGCACTGTAGCGGACCACGGTCAGGCGGGGGGCCAACCGATCTTCGTTCGCGCGGACGGCGCCAGGAAATCACTGGCGTCGGTGGCGGGCTGGTCCTCGTCAGTGAATTCGAGGGTGAACGTGATCTTCTCCAGAAACTGCGGGAAGTTGGCGCATATGGTGACGGTCAGGCCGGACTCGAAGGCGAAATGGTGCAAGCTTGGTGATGATGTCGGAGACGCCACCGGGGGTGATTTCGGGTGCCTTCGCCGCGGTGAAATCTAATTGAACGGTCATATCCGCTTTCAAGGGGACGTGCTGGGTGTGCTTCTCACCCGCTATGTGTGCGGCACCCCGGTGCGGGTCTTCATCTTTCGGCGGAGATCGTAGGCCCGGCCGGTGTTGCCCTTGCCGCGGTGCTAATCTTGCGTCGACGCGCAGTCGCGTCCCTGACTTTTCCGTGGGGGAAACAATGACCAACGAGCCGAACGTCCCGCCGTATCCGCAGTACCCGGGACAACCCCAGCCGCAGCAGCCGCCGTATCCGCAGCAGCAGGGCCCGGCCGGGTATCAGCCCTACCCGCCGCAATACCAGCACGGACCGTTCCCCCAGCAGGGCTTCGGCACTCCGCCGCCGCCGCAGCAGCGCGGGCCGCAGGTCGATCCGAATAAGCCGAAGGGGCCTTTTGGTGTGTCCTTCTGGATTGTTGGCGGCCTGCTGGGCCTCATTGTTCTGTCGAATGCGGCGAACGGCCACGGTGAATCGATCCTGATTTTTCTGGGCATCGCCGCGTTGCTCACGGGCCTTTACGCGCTCATCTTCAAGAAGCGGT
Source organism: Arthrobacter sp. P1_B11 (assembly GCF_056406715.1). Lineage (NCBI taxonomy): Bacteria > Bacillati > Actinomycetota > Actinomycetes > Micrococcales > Micrococcaceae > Arthrobacter > Arthrobacter sp. P1_B11. The sequence goes on along the minus strand of NZ_JBFTZQ010000004.1, from coordinate 2,443 downwards.
CCTGGGCCTCCCTGCCGGGCCGGAAAGCTGCGGTGGCCGTAGCGGTCGCCGGGGCCGCGGCACTGATTTTGGGCGGTATGGCCGCAGGTGTTGACGGGCGGCGGGCTGAGGCTGCTGCACAGCCAGTCACCAGCGCGGAGCTGGAGGCTGATGCAGCAGCGAAGCTGAAGGCACGCGAAGACGCGGTGGTGAAGTCTGAAGCGGAGTCCGCCGCGAAGCTGGCCACACGCGAGGAAGCCGTCAAAGCGCGGGAGGCTGCGGTGACCGGTGCTGAAAAGGCGGTGGCCGCCAACACCATCGGCGAAGGCATTTGGACTGTCGGCAAAGACATTGTTCCGGGAACCTACCGGACCGCGAAAGCGCTGACGTCGAGCTGCTACTGGTCTATTACCAGGACAGGCTCCAACGGTGGGGACATCATCGAAAACGACGGTCCGAAGGGTGGCTTCCCGATGGTGGTTCTCTCGGAGGGGCAGACGTTCGAGAATAACGGCTGCGGCGACTGGAAGAAGCAGTAACCCTTTCCTGAGCCGGCTGGCCGCACACAACTTAGGCATGACCACAACCCATGCCCGACAGCCTAAAGGCATCCCCGCCGGCGGCCAGTTCGCACCGGACACCAGATCGGAGGGTGCCGTGACACTGCCCCCTGCCGCGGAGCGCATCCCGGACCTGATCGACCTCACACCCGAGACCCGCCAGGTCCTCGATGCGCTGCGGGCGGCCGGCTGCCTGCCGCTGATCGACGGCAGCGCCGTCCGCGACGGGCTTCTCTCCCGCACCCAGGGCGGGACGGTGGACCCCATGGACATCGACATCGAGGTGTACGGACTCTCCAAGGAGGAGGTTCGGAAGGCGCTGCCCGGTGACGTGAACGAATTCGGCCAGTCCTTCGGTGTGTTCAACACGACCGTCAACGGCCAGGACTTCGACGTCGCCCTGCCCCGCCGCGACAACAAGACCGGCGAAGGCCACCCCGGGTTCGTCGTTGAGACCGACCCGGGGTGGACTTCGAGGCAGCCTTCGCGCGCCGTGACTTCACGATGAACGCCATGGGCTGGGACGAAGCCACCGGAGAACTCGTGGACCCGCACGGCGGCCGCGCTGACCTGGAGGCCGGCATCCTCCGGCACACGAGCGACAGGTTCGATGAGGACCCTTTGCGGGTTCTCCGCGGAGTTCAATTTGCCGGCCGCTTCAACCTCGAACTGGCTCCTGAGACGGCAGAGCTGTGCCAGGAGATGGCGCCGACCTTCACCGAGCTGAACAAGTCCGGGGTCTGGGATCAGTTCCACAAACTCACCACTAAGGGAGCCCGCATCTCCAAGGCACTCAAGGCGCTCCACGCCTCCGGCTGGGAGAAGCACTTCCCGGGTTTGGCGGCCACCCGCGGCGTCCCGCAGGATCCGCGCTGGCACCCGGAAGGAGAAGTGATCGTTCACCTCGGAATGGCCGGCGACCAGGCCGCACGGATCGCCCGCCGTGACGGACCCGATGAGGAAGAAACGTCCATCCTGGTCCTGGCCGCGATGACGCACGACTTCGGCAAGGCCCACTCCACCAAGATCAACGCTGACGGCACGATCACTTCAGGCGGCCACCACGAAACGGGGGTCGAGCCGGCCAGAGACTTCGTGGAGCGCATCGGCGCCCCCGGCCGCTACCACGACACGATCCTGCCCCTGATCCGGGAGCACATGTGCCACACCTCCGGTGGCGGCGTCGAGATCAGCGACTCCGCGGTGCGCCGCCTGCTGCGGCGGCTGGACAACGCTGGCGGCGTGCCCACCCTGAAGCAATGGGCACAGCTGGTCGAGGCAGACAAAGCAGGCCGCGGTGAGGGAGCCCGTCACGGTAGGAACCACCTGCCCGACTGGCTCAGTATCGCAGAGGGGATCGGCAGCGAGAAGGCCGTCGGCAAGGCAATGCTCAAGGGCCAGCACCTTGCCGAGGCAGGGGTTCCGCGCGGACCCATGTGGGCGATCATCGTCGCCCAGTCCGAGGAAGCCCAGGACGACGGGGCGTTCGCAGATGAAGACGGCGCCAGGGCGTGGCTGGCAGCCAACCACGACGTCATCATGAAAGAGACGACGCGGCGCCTGCAGAAGGCTCAGGCGGCGTCCGAGAAGAAGAGGCTGCGATGGCGATCGTCCTGAAAGCCAGGCAGGAGGAGCAGAAAGCGGAGGCGCGGGCTGCTACGGCGGCCAAACAGGAGCCCGGATCCTAGGGTGCGGACAAACGAAGAGACTGGCCTGCCGGTGGGCGGGCCAGTCTCTCGTAAAAGCCGCTAGAGCGGCTGGATGTTCTCCGCCTGCGGACCCTTAGGGCCCTGGGTGACGTCGAACTGAACCTTCTGGTTCTCGTCGAGGGAGCGGTAACCACTGGAGGTGATTGCCGAATAGTGTGCGAACACGTCAGCGCTTCCGTCGTCGGGGGCGATGAA